>CACEAA010000008.1 GCA_902557415.1 uncultured Pseudomonadota bacterium
ACTAACGCTCCGTATTCCGCTAGTAAGCATGCGGTAGTGGGACTATCAAATACTCTTCGTCTAGAAGGTGAAACTTTAGGTGTTAGAGTTAGTGTGGTTTGTCCGGGATTCGTAAAGACTGATATTTATGATTCTAGTGATGCGATTAATGTCAACAAAGACAAATTAAACGAGAGTATCCCGTTTACTGCAATTAACGCAGATATCGCTGCGCTACAGATTTTAAATGGAGTGAAAAAAAATCAGGGGGTAATAATTTTTCCATTCTACGCGAAGTTGTTATGGTGGATAAATCGACTATCGAGTCGACTTGCGGCCCCTTTAGCCAGAAAAATGATCGCGGATTTTAGAAAGTTGCGTGATAAGGAAATGGGATGAGTGAGAGTAAAGATTTCAGACGTAAAATAGTTGGATATAAAAGTCCAACATTTGAAGTTGATGTAGAGAAAGGTCGGCTAAGACAGTTTTGTCATGCGATAGGCGAGAGCGCAGGTATTTATATCAACGAGGTTGAGGCGAAGCGAGCCGGATATCGATCTATCCCTGTACCTCCGACATTTTTGTTCTGCCTAGAAATGGAGCGTGATGATCCCTACGACTGGTTTAAAGAATTATCCATTCCCTTAGGCAATGTCTTGCACGGTGAGCAAAGCTTTAAGTATCACGATATTGTTTGTGCGGGCGATAGGATTAAATTCAGTGGAGAGGTGGTTGACGCCTACGATAAGAAAGGCGGGGCACTTCAATTTATTGTGCATAGGAATTTTGTGTTCTTTGATACAGGTGTCTTGGCTGCAGAATTTGACCGAACCATCGTGGTTCAGTCGCGGGAATGATTTATGAAGATGATTGATGTAGAAGATATAAGTATTGGTATGAGCTTGCCGATGATGGTACTGCCGCCAATAAGTCGCCAAACACTCGCAGTTTACTGTGGAGCCTCTGGGGATCATAATCCGATTCACGTTGACATTGATTTTGCCAAGGAATCTGGATTAGATGATGTGATCGCGCATGGAATGCTAATTATGTCATATCTTGGACGAATGTTAACGTCTTGGGCACCGCCGCAGATGCTAAAGAGTTTCGAGTCTCGCTTTTTGAAAATGACGCGTATTGGAGACATTATCACTGTTAAAGGTGAAGTGATAAATAAGTCGATCGTCAATAATAAATGGGTGATTGATCTTAATTTAGAGGCTTGCGATCAATCGGGTGAAGTCAAACTCTCTGGGAATGCGTCTATCGTTCTAATATGAGTACCTCATCGGATTACCTCGATTCGAAGAGGATCACTGACTTCCTGTTCTATTTTCAGCTGGTGGCTGCCAGTGTTTTTGTGGCTTCTCAACTATCGGTTATGCGTCAAAGTATTTCGGGTGTCAGCATAACGTGGTTTGGACTGTGGTTGATTTTTTTATCCATTAATTTGTTTTTATCTATCGCGCCATTGCGCCGCGATCGAAATCGTATTTCTAAGCAAACCTTTTTTTTGTATTTAGTCTGGGTTATAGCGATGGCGGTTGCTTTTGCCTTTTTACTTTGGCAGGGCGCTGTTTGGACAAAGATCGACACCGTCACTGCTATGATTACTAGCATAGGCTCTATAGCAGCTATTGGTATTGCTCGAATCAACCATTTACCAATTACTGATCCTATGGTTCAAGCTTCATTTGCGGTCCTGTGTAAGGCGGTACCACAACTCACACTCGTTTGGATGATCATTGAGTACGGCGGTGATGGGATCTCACCCTACGTTGTAGTGTTGGGTCATATTACCATCTCGCTTCGACTCACTCAGTTGTGGTATGCGTCTTTGGAGGGAGGTTGGGATCGCAATCGTCGGGGTATTGCTATCGGCGAGATATCGAACGAGCTGACTTGGATTATCGCCACAGTCGTGTGGCTTCTGCAGTAATCAACCTCCAATAGGTAACGTTAAAACTGGGGCTGAGTTTGACGATTTTCTTGATTGGAGTGCGAATAACTGTCCGAGCAGCTGGAGTGTTGATTTAGATTGGATGTCGTCATCGCCCACGTAGAACCATTTGTTTCTATATTCAACCGCGACAGCATAATTACTTGGAGCCTGTTCACTTGCTTCTATTGTTAGTAAGTTCCCAGTTACCTCAGTCCAATCAAAAGGTAATCCAGTGGAGTCGAGCGTGACTCTCACTCGGCCAGAAGTGATGTGGTCTTCCGGAACTTCGACGGCGTGAGAGAGAAAATACAGGACTCCCATGAACGAACGTGTTCGAACATCAACGGTATCGCCACTAGCTTGGTAACTAGATTGCACCAGCGGATACTGGTTTTGCGATAGGTTTAGTTTCAATAGCTCAGCTAGTTTCAGGAGTAAGGCATTATTTTCAGGTGTCTGATTAGTGATCATAGAGTACTGACTAGCGTGATCATTATGTACTGTTTTGAATTGCAGCCCACCTTTATTTTGGAGCTGATCGATCGTCGTAACCGCAGCTTGAAACTGCTCATAACTCGGCGCCTTTAGTGGCGTTGGACCAGACGCTTGGCTGGCATTATCCAACCCATTTAAATTTTCAACGCTCAAGCTCAACACTCTTTCGGTACTCCATCCACTTGCGTCGAGTAGAACGATAGTATCAAGTGAAATTTGCGAAAGAACTTTTCTGACAAAGTTTTCCCCCCTAAGCGGGGTGTAGGTTACTGTCGGTTTTTCCTCATACGCGAACTTTCCTTTAAGGCCGTAACTATTATTGCCATTAAAATCGACCACTGAACTTGCTTCCGCTGAAGGTGCTAGTAAAAACTGTGTATTTAAAGCGGTCGCCTCCAGGAAATAAGGTGCGTCTCCATATCTAAGTCTCACCAGGTTCAGGAGCATTTGCTCGCCCTCTGTGCGACTCATTGCAATATTATACTGAGTCCTACTTCCCTCAATAAACTTAGGTCCCAATTGGGAACAGCCACTCATAATGCTAATAGTAGCTAGATACAAAATAACTTGTATTTTTAGTCCGATGCTTCTTCGTTTTAGGGACATGATCATTTACGGATAAATTTTCAAGAGCTACAGGATAGCATGGAGCATCCAGGACGATGTCGTGCCCATTCTGGTCTTTTCTGAGCATACTCGTGATTATTTTCATCGTTTGTGTAGGGCTTTTTGAGAACGCTCAGTAAGTCATTTACCGGTTGGAAATTACCAATCGACGCCTCGTCGATCGCGAGTTGAGCTAAATAGTTTCTAAACACAAAGTTAGGGTTGACTTGATCCATTGCACTTTGTCGCTCATCTGCAGTAGAGCGTTCATCCTGTAATCTCCGGTTATAAGACTTTAACCATATATTCAAATCAGCCTTATATTGGTTACTATTTTCTTCAGGCTTATAATAAGCAGGCAATAGAATTTTATACGCTATTTCTTCGTCTGAAAAATTTGGTGTTTTCTGCACTAACGCTAATTTACGAAAAAAGATAGTCATATCGGTTTCTACTTCACTTAGAAGCTGAAACAAGTCTTCGGTTAATTTGCCATCGGTTTTGGTTACGAATTCCTTTAGCCCTAATTTTGAGGCGAGCATACTTTGATTGTGCTGATCATACGTGTCTTGATAACTTTTGAGGGCGTTTTCTAAGGGGCTTGATTCCTTTATGAGTGGGTATAAAGCATTTGCTAACTGTACCAAATTCCAGAGGGCGACCTGTGGTTGATTGCCGTATCTGTAACGTCTTCCATTGGCATCGGTAGTATTAGGCGTCCAGTTGGGATCATAGTCTTCTAACCATCCGTAAGGTCCGTAGTCTATTGTGAGCCCTAATATAGACATATTGTCAGTGTTCATTACACCATGAACAAATCCTACTCGCATCCATTCCACTACCATCAAGGCAGTTCTTTTACATACTTCCTCGAACCACTCAAGAATTGATTCGTTAGAGAACTGCTTGGCGCTGTCCATTGGAAGACTCATATCATGAAAATCGTATCTGATGGTGTAATTGATCAGTTCTCTCAAAAGGTTATAGTTCTGCATTGCGGCAGGAAGCTGAAAGTGCCCGAAGCGAATGAATGAGGGCGCAGTCCGACATACAACAGCTCCTAACTCTTTTTTAGGATTCCCATCGTAGAACATATCCCTTTCTACTTCTTCCCCAGTTAGACAAATACTAAGCGCTCGGGTCGTTGGCACCCCAAGATGATACATTGCTTCACTGCATATGTATTCTCTAATTGAAGACCTTAGTACGGCCAATCCATCAGCGGTTCGCGAATAAGGCGTTGGCCCTGCCCCCTTTAACTGTAGAGTCCAACGAGTATTGCCTGCTGTAACTACTTCTCCTAAGTTTATCGCTCTACCATCGCCCAATTGACCCGCCCAATTGCCAAATTGGTGGCCACCGTAAACTGTGGCGCATGGATGCATTTCTGATAGTACTTTATTTCCTGAAAAGACTTCAGTAAAGGTTTTAGTGCTGCAGACACTCTCATGAAGGTTAAGAGCCTCTGCCATTTCTACGGAGAAGGATATGAGTCTTGGAGCGCAAGAGGGCTTGGGCTTTACGTTAGAAAAACTGGCGCTTGAAACCTGTCTGCAGTAGTTATCTTCAATTGGATCTGCGGGCAGGGTGTTGACAAAGGAATTATCAAATTTTAGGTCGTCGAGAGAATGGTACAGTTGAGACATAGCTTATAGATCACTCAGGATAGTCTTACGAACATGTGTTCACTTATTTTAGTGCATGGCGTCGAATAAACAAATGACTTTTGTATATTATGCTTTAAGAGGATCAATGCTTGTGTCTAGTAATTTTCTGATCATATGGCTAGACTAAAGCTATAGGCAGACGGACATGTCGTTTGCCAGTATTGACGCTAATGGGGAGAAGTGTAATGACTATTATGCGAGCTATTTTTGTGGGCACCGTTATCGGTTTGGTTTCGATACAAGCATGGGCTGGCACATCAGTTGATGATAAGGCGTTGGCATCTTTGGGCGATGGAAGTAATTGGTTATCTTACGGGCGTAATTACAGCGAGCAGCGTTATAGTCCTTTAGATCAGGTTAATGTGGAAAGTGTCAAACGCCTTGGCATCGAATGGGTGATGGAGTTGCCTAAGGATAAGCAATTGACTGGGACCCCGTTAGTTGTTGACGGTGTTTTGTATTTTACCGGAAGCTTTTCTGTCACGAGAGCCGTTGACGCAAAGACGGGTGAATTATTGTGGGAGTACGATCCTAAGTCTATTGAGCATGCCGGGGATAGATTAGTCAATATGTGGGACCAGAACAAAGGGCCCGCCTTTTGGAACGGAAAAGTAATAATCTCAACTATCGACGGACGGCTTGTTGGGATAGATGCTAAAACGGGAAAGATGGTTTGGGAGACCATGACTGTTGATCCGCGTCGCGCCTATTATATTACTGGGGCTCCTAAAGTTTTTAAAGGTAAGGTTGTTATCGGGAATGGTGGTACAGAACATGATGCCGCACGAGGTTATATTACTGCGTACGACGCTGACACGGGGGAACAAGCTTGGCGTTTTTGGGTAGTGCCTGGTAATCCCGCCGACGGTTTCGAGTCACCTGCGATGGAGATGGCAGCGAAGACTTGGACAGGTGAATGGTGGAAATTTGGCGGGGGAGGTAATACGTGGAACGGAATCACTTATGATCCCGAGTTTGATCAATTACTGGTTGGTACTGGCAATGGCTCTCCATGGAATCAGAAAATTAGATCGCCTCAAGGAGGCGATAATCTTTTTCTCTGCTCTATAGTTGCTTTGGATGCCGATACGGGTGACTACAAGTGGCACTATCAAACAGTTCCCGGAGAAACTTGGGATTATAATTCTAACATGGACATAGTCTTGGCGGATCTCAAGCTAAGTGGCCGCAATATTAAGGCTTTAATGCATGCTCCAAAAAATGGTTTCTTCTACGTTTTGAATCGAGAAAATGGAGAACTGTTGTCGGCAGAAAAAATTTCTAAAACGACTTGGGCCTCTCATGTCGATTTAAAAACTGGTCGTCCTGTAGAGGTAGCTGGTGCGCGTTACGAAGATGGTTCCGAGGAAGTTTGGCCGAGTCCATTTGGAGCACATAGTTGGCATGCGATGTCTTTCAATCCTAATACTGGGCTAGTATATATTCCTACGATTAAACAGTCGGCGGTTTTTACAGATGGTGGTGTGGATATTGGAGGTTTTGAATCGCCGCATCGATCCGTTGCGGTAGGTGTTGCCTTTGGTACGGCTGATAGTTTGCCGGACGCTGGGAGTTCTACGCTCCAAGCTTGGGATCCGATCAAAAATGAGCAAGTGTGGGAGCAGCCGTTACCTCCTCAATGGAACCCTGGAACAATGACAACTAAAGGGAACTTGGTTTTTGAAGGGAGAGCTGACGGACGTTTCGTGGCTTACCATGCTGAAACTGGAGAAATATTGTGGTCTGAAGAATTGGGTCTCGGGATCTCAGCACCACCAATCACTTATGCAGTGAATGGCAAGCAATATGTGTCATTATTGGTGGGTTGGGGAGGTGCCGGATTGATATCTGGCTCGTTGAGCGCGCAACACGGTTGGAAATATAAGGCACATCCTAGACGTTTAGTAACTTTCGCTCTAGACGGATCTCATACCCTTCCTAAGTTTTTGCCTCCCGCTTTTGCTACACCTAGAGATCCTGACGGATTTGTTATAGACGATGCGTTGGCCGAGGAAGGACTGGAAATTTATTCTTCGCGGTGCTTTTTGTGTCACGGGGGTGGAGTAGTTTCTGGAGGAATGGCTCCTGATCTGCGTGAGTCGGTAATACCTATGTCACATGACTCATTTAAAAGTGTGGTTGTGGACGGGACATTGCTTGGAAACGGTATGCCTAGGTTTCGGGATCTTGACGACGACGGATTAATTGCATTGCATCATTACATACGCAAATGTGCACGTGATCTTAACTCTTGCCAGTAGATAACTTATTTTATTAGTGCATTTTGCTCGCACTAACTAGCCTGAGCGAGTAAAATGCGCTGCATTCGGATGGCTAAATAATTTGGTCGAGAAAGTCCGGATTTTAAACCAATCAAATATAATCAGAATTACTTAATAAGGAAGTCGTAAGTAACATGGCTCAGTATGTCTTTCAGATGCAGCAAGTCGGTAAAATAGTTCCTCCACAAAAGAAAATTTTGCGTGACATTTCTTTAAGCTTTTTCCCTGGAGCAAAAATTGGTGTTCTTGGCTTAAATGGATCTGGAAAATCTACGCTACTTAAAATAATGGCCGGTGTAGACACCGAAATCGAAGGTGAAGCCACTCCTCAAAAGGGTTTGAAAATTGGGTATTTGCCGCAGGAACCGGAGTTAGACGCGTCAAAGAATGTGAGAGGAAATGTTGAAGCAGGATTAGGGCAAATCACCAAGCTGCTAGAGCGGTTTAATGAGATTAGTTTGGCCTTTGCAGAACCAATGGATGACGACAAGATGACCGCTCTTCTGGAGGAACAGGGCGAGCTTCAGAATGAAATAGATACAGTCGGAGGCTGGGAGATTGAGAGAAAGTTAGAGATCGCAGCGGACTCCTTGAGGCTTCCGGATTGGGATGCAGAAATAAATAATCTTTCGGGTGGTGAGCGAAGGAGGGTCGCCTTGTGCCGCTTACTACTCTCAGAACCTGAGATGCTATTGATCGATGAGCCTACAAACCACTTAGATGCTGAGTCAGTGGGTTGGTTGGAGCGATTTCTAGAAAATTACGCTGGAACAGTAGTTGCGGTAACTCATGATCGCTATTTTTTAGACAATGTTGCCGGATGGATATTGGAACTCGATCGTGGACATGGAATTCCATATGAGGGTAACTATAGTTCTTGGTTAGAGCAAAAAGAAGCACGGCTTCAGCAAGAACAAAGAGAGGAGGCAGCGCACCGAAAAACGGTGGCCTCAGAGCTAGAATGGGTAAGGCAAAATGCGAAAGGCCGCCAATCAAAAAGTAGGGCGCGCCTACAGCGATTTGAGGAGCTTCAATCGAGAGAATTTCAACAGCGAAATGAAACTAACGAATTATATATTCCCCCTGGACCAAGACTGGGTGATGTGGTCATAGATGCAAAGAACATAGTGAAAGCGTTTGGAGAGAAGCTCTTGATTGATGATTTGTCATTCAAATTGCCTCCCGGTGGGATCGTCGGTGTGATCGGTTCTAATGGAGCGGGGAAAACTACTTTGTTCAACATGCTGACCGGGGTTGAGAAACCTGACGCTGGAGAGATAATTATTGGGTCAACGGTGGATATTGCCTATGTTGATCAGAGTAGAGAAACGTTAAATGATAATAATACGGTCTGGCAAGAGATATCCGGGGGGCACGATATCTTAACTATCGGAGAGTATGAATTACAGTCGAGAGCCTATTGCGGTCGATTTAATTTTCGAGGAACCGATCAACAAAAACATATCGGACAGTTATCCGGTGGCGAACGTAACAGGGTGCATTTAGCTAAGGTGTTACTTAGAGGAGGTAATGTACTTTTCCTCGATGAGCCTACGAACGATCTTGATGTGGAGACATTGCGCGCATTAGAGGAAGCGCTACTCAACTTCCCTGGATGTGCGATAGTTATTTCTCATGATAGATGGTTTTTAGATAGAGTGGCTACGCATATACTGGCTTTCGAGGGTGATAGCCATGTGGAATGGTTCCCGGGTAACTACGCGGATTACGAAGCTGATCGAAGACGGAGAATGGGAGAAGAGGCCGACAAACCGCGCAGGATAAAATTTAAGCCCGTAATTCGCTAGGCTACAAATTATTAGTCTAGTGGGATGGACAAAAGGCCGTCCGCAAGTTTAGGATCAAACCAAGTCGATTTTGGTGGCATAATCAATCCTGCATCAGCCACGGCCATAAGTTCTTTCATCTTCGTAGGGAACAAGGTAAAACCAACTTTCATTACATCATTGTCGACTAGATGACTTATTGCTTGGGTACCTCTCGAACCTCCGACGAAGTCAATACGGTCGTCGGTTCTTGGATCTGAAATGCCTAAAATGGGATTTAGTACTGTTTGTTGTAGGATGCTTACATCGAGTTCGTCTACAGGGTCGGCCGTACGGTGATTCTTGTTAAGATGGATGATATACCAATTTCCTTCTAAGTACATGCCAAACGATTTTGGGTATTTTGGCTTAACAGGGGAGCTCGATAATTCCACCCGAAAGCTGAGGGTCAGCCGCGTTAAAAATTCTTCGCTAGTGAGATTATTTAAATCTTTGATCACTCTATTATAATCCAGAATAAGCATTTCATTTTCAGGAAAAGTTACGGCTAGAAAGCCATTATGAGCTGCCGCATCGTCCTTGGTTCCAGTGTTTTGAGAATTACGAGAGTCGGCTACTCTTGCCGCGGCGGCAGACCGATGGTGCCCGTCCGCTATATAAAGCTTTTCCATTTTATTGACCGCAGCATATATAGTTTTTATCACGTTATCTTCGCTGACTATCCAGACGCTATGTATCCAGTCTTCTAGAGAGCTTGAGTAGTCCGGTGCACGACTTGCTGCGATTTTTTTGAGTTGATTGTCGAGATCTTCATTCTGCGCATGAGCCAACAATACTGGACCCGTCATGGCTTTAACTGTTTCAATCTGCGTCGTACGGTCAGTTTCTTTGGCATGACGGGTCAGCTCATGTTTGCGAATTTTGTTTTGTGTGTAGGCTCTGACGGACGCGGATAAGGCTAGCCCAGTTTGACAGTGGGTCGCATTATGTATTTGGTAGACATAGAAGCAGGGCTTACCCTCAAGTGAAAGCTTTCCTGCTGATTTTAGTTTGCTCAAATTCTCATGTGCTCGCTCATAGACCACTTCATCATAAGGATCTAAATCATCATCCATCTCGAGTTCAGCCCGAGAGACACGTAAAAATGAGAATGGTTTGTTGGCCGCCAACTCCTTGGCTTCCGCGCGAGTGATTACATCATAGGGCGGAGCGATAATTTCATTTACAGTGTCATGGCTAGGTCGCAGTGCTGTGAAGGGGCGACCTAAAAATTCCACCTCATCACTCTTGTTAATCAATGTTCAGATACTCCATGTTCCGCGTGGGTTTCGAGCACTCAATGATACCAATTTCGGAGCAGTAATGGGTAGGTTAAAGGAATAAAACGATAAGGGAGAATTTAGTACTACAATCGAGCGTATATTTCGAGGCCATTTCGCGTTATGGTATCCTTTAATAATTTCTTGAGGGGTAGGGATGGACAAGAAAGACTTCTTTGCTAATGCGCGCAATGACTTGCGAGGGCCGTTAGATGGCCTACGTGTTATAGAGGCAACGACTACTTGGGCAGGGCCGATGGCGGGTTGTTTGCTCGCTGATTTTGGCGCAACTGTGATAAAAGTAGAGCACCCTGATGGGGAGGTGGCTCGTGTATTACCGCCCTTTCTTCCAGACTCGCAGTTGACGCTGCTTCATGAGACTGTGAATAGAAATAAACATAATGTGACGATCGAACTTCGGAAGCCAGAAGGTAGAGATCTGTTTTTAAGATTGTGCGAAACGGCGGATATAGTTTTAGAGAACTTCAAACCGGGAACTTTAAGTGATTGGGGAGTAGGGTATTCCGACGTCGTAAAGGTTAAGTCGGATATTATTTATGCATCTGTGAGTGGATATGGTCAGTTTGGTCCAAATTCTGATCGCGCCTGTTATGATCCGATCGCTCAAGCTTTTACAGGTTGGCTATCAGTAAATGGAGAGCCAGACGGGGGGCCAATCAAAGCACCTACTTTTCTTGGAGATGATTTAGCTGGCATGAATGCGGCTATGAGCATATTAGCTGCCTTGCATCATCGGACTGCTACAGGAGAGGGGCAACATATTGACGTGGCTTTAGTTGACGGCATATGGTTTTCTAGTAATGGTAATCTCACTGCGGGAGCGCTAGACATGCCAATCCCACGTCTTGCTAATCAATTTGCGATAGCTGCCCCAGTTAATGTGTATGAATGTTTGGATGGGCAAATTTATGGAGGAGTGCTGCTCGATACACATTGGGTGGCGCTTTGTGAATTGATTGGGTGTAGCGAGGTTTCGCATTGTTTGGCACCGGAGCGTATCCAACGTAGAGATGAGCTAAATAAGATAGTTGCGGATTGGTGCGCAACTCGCACTACTGACGAGGCTGTAGATAGCATGGTTGCGATAGGCTTAACCGTAGCGAGAGTGAATAGTTTTTCAGACGCAGCCCAAAACTCTAATGCGAAAGAAAGAGATATGCTGCAGATGACTGAACTGTCGGATGGCTCAACAATCCCATTAACTGGTCCAGCGGCCAAATTCTCTCGTACCCCGACGAGAGTTAACAATCCAGCGCCTACATTGGGGCAGAATAATAGCGACGTTTTTAAGGCGTTAGGCTTGACTGAGACTCAGATAAGGGAACTCAAGAAAATTGGTGCGATTTAGCTCTAGCCTGTGGCTAGGCATAGCGCGCGCCAATTTTCTTTAAGTCAACTTTTCGAGATCGACGCTCTCTCCGACAATTAGATCTTGTCTCGCCAAAAATTTAGGCTTGATGTAGCACACGAGAAGTGGTAACACAATTAGAGAAAGTAACATGTTAATTAACATGACCACGATAAGCAATAAGCCCATGTCAGCCATAAATTTTAGATCCGACATGAAATACCATGGTGTTATTCCTAGAAGCATTATTGTGGCGGTAAACATAATTGCCTTACCCGTGGTCGTAAGTGCTGCCACTATTGCCTTGGGGAGATCATGATTTTGCGCCGTATATTCTTCGGTGATTCGGGATAGTAAGTAAATACCATAATCAATGCCTACGCCAACTCCGATTACCGCGACGATAGCCGCATTCATGTCAAGACCAACCCCGACTAAATGCATGGCCGCCACGAGCAAAAGGTTTGCTAGATTGACTGGAATTAGGAGTATAAAAGCGGCTACTAGTGATTTATAAGCGTATCCTGCTAAAATCATGACAGCGACATTCACCATACCAATGATTACCCAATGATATCGTTCGATCACGCTGTTTACAGCTTGTTGGATAGCGATTACTCCTGTAGCTAACCGTACTTCAAAATCGGGATATTCGGCACCGATTTCGTCGACCGCTTTTGTGGCTGCAGCTATCGCATGATCTATCGTTTCTTGTTTATTATCCTCGTACCAAAAAGAGACAGTCGAATTTTGAAATTCAAAGTCAGCAACGTGGCCAAAATTAATCGCATTGCTGCCCATTAACGCGGCAAATCCGGCTGCAGCTAGAGCTTCCCGATTTAGGTCCAGTGGGGCCCATTTAGGATTCCCTCCAGAAAAAAGCCGGTTTATTTCAGCCATGTAATTACTCCAGGTCAGACTTGCTCGCGGCGGCAGGACTGTATCTCGCTCTAGCTTTCGCTGTAATTCGTTCGCCACTCTCACAGCCTCCGGCGTGTTAGCCACTCTGTAGGAAATATCTCGTTCACGGGCTTGAATAACTACTTCAAGGGTGTTCGTCCCCGGAAAATTATCATTGATAGCTCTAACTGCTACGTTAAATTCGGAGTCGGGCCACAAGAGATTACTTCCTTCTACTGGGTTCCCGATTTTGATTTGAGTGTTCAGGTAGATACCAAATGCCGCAATAATTAAAACGAAGACTGTAGTCTTTTTAGCCTTTGGTCCGAAGCTTAGATGCGCAAGATATTTTAGCGCAGACTCCTGTGCGGCGTGGAGACCTGTATCAGTATTGCCAGAAATCATTTGATCCATGTTCTTAGGGACCGGAAGATACGACAAGAGAATAGAGCAAAGGAAAGTACCAGTTGGAATGATCCAAAGAGCCCACATGCCGCAAAAAATAGCGTGATTGTCCATTGCTTTAATTGGAGCAATGGCAATGAAAATGATGCCGCAAACGTCTGTCAGAATTCCTAAAATTGATGGAGCCATCATAATACTCATCGTTAGCTCGGCCGCTCGATCACGATCCTTAACGTGAGCTAAAACTTCATAATATCTCTCGGTATACTGGACACAGTGAGAAAATGATCGGGCAACTAAGAGTAATGGAACAATCATGAGAAGTGGCTCAACTGGCAAACCAAGCCAACCAATAAAACCAAAACCCCAGATTCCAGCCACCAGTGCACATACTATAGGCGTGACGACGCCTGCAACATTTTTCATATAAAAGGCTAGTGCCAAAATCAGCAAAAATATCGTGATTGCGAATATTTGATAAGTCTGTTGTTGCAGTTTATAAACCCAACCAGTCAATACCGGTTGGCCGGCAAGGTGTATCTCGTGATCAGCATCACGGGCATTCTCAACCAGCCGTTGAGCGTAGTCAAAAGCTTCGCCATAATCTACGCGATGGAGGAACGCAGACGTGATGAGGGCCGAAGATTCATCTCGAGAAATAAAAAATGTTTGAGCATTTGGAGAAAGAGCGACACGTCTTTTGAATTCAGCTATTTCTTCTTTTGTAGCCGGAGCGTGATCATCCATTAGAGGTTTTGTGTCTATTCCCTCCCATGTCGCATTAGCGTATCGGATTTTTTCGGTCGCGACAGAAAGTATCTGATCATGATCAATAGAGGGCGCTAAATCTATATCACGAGTTAGATCCCAAACCTTCGAAAGCGTTTTCGCGTTATAAATATCACCATTTTTGTTTTTTATCATGATGGCAATCATCATCGGGTTGCCAAAATTTTTATTATCAAAATACACTTGGACGTAAGGGTCGTCTTCTGGCAGTAGGTCTAGGAATACTGTTCTTATATCAACTTTCGGTATGCCAAACATGAAGCCTATAGTTATTGCTAAGAAAAGTAGACTAACTAACCCTTTATGTTTCATTACCCAAAAAGCAATTTTTGCTCTCATATCAACCTTCTGTCTGTATTTCTGTTTATAAAAAATATAGGCAGCTCAAGCGCCTATCGATTCCGACTTTTTTTGAGGGCGCCGCGCATTACTGCGCGGCTTCATACACTATTTACTTAGTACGTCTTTGATAACTAGTTTGCCTAGTTGAGACATGTGTACTTCATCAGGACCATCAGCCAGCCGACATAGTCGAGCATAACCAAAAATTTCCGGCAGTATTGTGTCCTGTGCGAGGCCAATGCCTCCAAAACTTTGCATTGCCCTATCGGTCACTTCTTGGCACATGCGTGGCACAGTTATTTTGATCATTGCCAAAGCATCTTTGCTCACTTTGTTACCCTCTTTATCGAGTCTATCAGACGCCCATTGAGTAAGTAATCGCGCCTGCTGCACTTCACTAACTGACTTTGCTATATCCTGTCGAATACTCGAGTTTTCAGATATTTTTTTACCGAAAGCCACTCGATTTTCTACGCGTTCGCACATTAACTCCAATGCTCGTTGTGCGCCTCCTATGAGTCGCATACAGTGATGTATTCTTCCCGGCCCAAGGCGGCCTTGCGCTATTTCAAACCCTCTACCTTCCCCTAGTAGCAGATTCTCAAACGGCACACGCACGTCGGTCATTCGCACTTCTGCATGACCGTGGGGCGAGTGGAGGTCGTTTAATACTCTCAAGGGCCTAACAATTTCGAAGCCATCGGAACCAGCGGGCACCAAAATCATCGACTGTTGGGCATGCCGAGCAGCTGATGTGTCAGTTTTACCCATTACAATGTAAATTTTATTACGCGGATCAAAGACACAGGAGCTCCACCACTTCCTTCCATTTATTACATACTCATCTCCATCCCGAACGATTGAGGTTTCTACGTTAGTCGCGTCACTAGAGGCTACCTGAGGCTCGGTCATGAGGTAAGACGAACGTATTTCTCCATTCAATAAAGGCTCTAAATACTCTTTTTTATGTGCCTCCGTGCCATACCGAGCTAGGACTTCCATATTGCCAGTATCGGGCGCGCTGCAGTTAAAAACTTCAGCTGCCCAAATGACTCGACCCATTTCCTCAGCAAGTGGCGCGTACTCAAGATTAGTGAGGCCTGCACCATACGGTAGGTATTCTTCAGGCAAGAATAAATTCCAGAGACCTTTTTCCTTCGCAAGGAGCTTTAGTTCTTCGATTTGAGGCGGAACGACCCAGAGGTTAGCAGGATCGTGATTCCAGTTAAATACATCTTCCTCAATGGGGTAAACATATTCCGCCATAAAGCTTTTAATCTCGTCTAGTAATTGCCTACTTTTATCACTGTAATTGAAGTCCATTTAAAATCCTTTTCGTTTTTCTCCACCTAATGCATAAGCTATTAGGTTTTAATTGATACTCCCAGCACATTTTCAAGCAGAAGAAGTTGGGAGTATGATCGTAGTTGCTGCCTCGTCGAATTCACGCTTATGCTTCGCTCAGCGTCGAGCAGTCTTCCATTAAAGCAAATCTTAAGGGTGTAAGCTAGTGTGAGAGTTTGATTGTATCGCGCGGAGGTGTTCATAATTATTAGTACATAGGAGGTTTTTATGTATAAAGCAATATTGATTAGCTTTTGTTTGTTTTTCCAACAGGGAGTATTGTCTGCTAGCGAAGAGATGACGGTTCTTTTGACAAATGACGATGGCTATTTATCTGAAGGCATCTCTGTGTTGCATGGCGAGCTAACTGCAGCCGGCTATGATGTCACCGTTGTCGCCCCTCTAAACCAGCAGAGTGCGAGTGGAATGAAAGTTTCACTGCATCCACTATCTGTAGTAAAACACTCTCCAAATATTTGGTCGGTGGAGGGGACTCCAGCCGATGCTATGAGGGTCGCATTAGCAAATTTTTATAAAAAGCGACCGCCAGATTACGTCGTTTCGGGGCCGAATTTTGGGCAAAACTTGGGAAGTAACGTCATGATTTCAGGCACTGTGGCTGCAGCGATAGTTGGCACTATGGAAGATATAACATCCGTAGCGTTGTCTGTGGGCCTCGACCTCAATGAATCGAATGCGGAACCCATTAGATTCCCCAGTACGGTTGAAGTATTCCACAGCGCGGCCAAACTTTTAGTTCAAGTTTTAGATCAGCATCAGAGACAACCTGAATCGATTCCAAAACGGCATGTATTAAATATTAATTACCCTTTGTCGATAAACACAGAGGGACCACTTTATGTGTCGAGCAAGGTGAGCGATGCGGGTGGGTTCGGCATTAGTCACGGCAACATAGATCCTGCAACTAACGTCAGCAAAGTCGAAATATTTGTTGAGGAGTCCACAAAACATTCTACTGGGGTTGATGCCAAATATTTTAGCCAGGGCAAGGTGACCTTTTCATTATTGAAACCCGATTGGAATGCCGCTGATGCAGACGTCGAAAAGCTCAATCAATTAGTCCGTAACCTTAATGTGAACTACGGCGAAAGATAATAGCCCCGCTTAACGTTCCAATAACGCATTTACCTCAGTTGCCGCTTCTAATTGCACTAAGTGTCCATAACCATCGAGCACCGTACTATTTATTTGATCCGACATGTCTCTGGCATGGTCTGCTGGAATTATTTTATCTAAAGATCCCCATATCAGATTAATCGGGATTTTAAGCAGAGCGGCTTCTTCTCGCATGATGCGACTCTGACGTCCTTTGTCATCGATGAACCCGGCCGCGATCTGCCTAAGCGCGTGAGAAACACCATCAGTTCTTTTAAACTGAAGCATATCATTTATAAGTGCTCTATTGACTAATTCAGGATCAGCCACTAGCTGCTGCAAAAGTCCCTTCATTTCTTTCCGATTATCTGTCTCTATAAACCCGTTGATGTAATCTACGTTAATCTCTCCACCAAGACCGGCGGGTGCAATGAGATCCAGTCTAGTAACTCGATTTGGGTACGAAATCGCTGCTTGAAGTGCTATCGCTCCGCCCAAAGAATGTCCTATTAGTCGCGCGTCTGCTATATCTAGCGTATCCATTAATGCTATTACCGTCCCCGCTAAACCAGGGACAGTGCCGTCGTTGATACTTTTACTTGATTGGCCGTGTCCAGGCAGATCGAATGCATAAACTGTTGCTTTCTGAGACAATGGTTGCTGGGTGAATAGCCAACGGTCGGCATCGCCACCAAAGCCATGGATCAGTATAATTTTTTCTTCTCCCGTACCCATTTGAGAATATCTAAGTCGATATCCGTCTGCGTCTATGTATTGGTATGCAGACTCTTCTTCATCTTCCTCCTCCGGATCAGGCGGCACGTAATTCTCTAAAAATTCTGAGACAAAAATATCTACTTCACTGTCTGACACTTCGCCCGGAGCAAGCACGGCCAGTAGTGCGCCGATCGGAAGAATATCGTCTAGATTTGCAACTTTTTTTCGCAGTATTCCCTGATCTAAGGCCTCAAATGTATTTGCGATTTTCTCAGTTTCTATGTCTACTACGGGATCCCCAACGTTTAGCTCAGTGCCTTCTTCAACTAGCCATTCCATGACTTTACCTTCTGTCATTGATAGGCCCCATTTTGGCATCGTGATTGCTATGATTTTATCATTACTCATTTTGTATACTCAGACACTTTCTTGACTGCGTTTACTATTTTTTCGGGACTTGGTACGTAAGTATCCTCTAACGTTCCGCTAAATGGCACAGGCGTGTGTGGCGCTGTAACCATCTCAATAGGAGCCTTCAGTTCTCCGAAAGCTTTCTGCGCGACCAAAGCAGAGATGTCAGTGGCAATGCTGCATCGAGGGGTAGCTTCGTCTACCACAACAAGTCTTCCAGTATTCTCAACAGATTCTAAAATCGTATCCTCGTCGAGAGGAGAGGTTGTTCTGAGGTCGACTACTTCACAACTCACCCCCTCTTTGCCCAGAGTTGCGGCAGCCTCTAATGATTGTTGTACCATCCTTCCAACCGCGACGATGGTGATGTCGTCTCCCTCTTTAACAATATTGGCCTCTCCGAAAGGTATAGTGTAAGACTCTTCGGGTACGTCACCTTCCACCGTGTAAAGAACTTTATGCTCACAGAAAATGACGGGGTCATTGTCTCTGATAGCTTGGATTAAGAGTCCTTTGACATCGTAAGGAGTAGATGGAATTACGACTTTTAGTCCGGGTACTGCGGTAAACATTGGGTACAAGCATTGCGAATGCTGAGCCGCTGCTCTAAAACCCGCACCAAACATGGTTCGAATAACTATTGGGGTTTCGGCCTTTCCGCCGAACATATAGCGAAATTTTGCGGCTTGGTTGTAAATTTGATCGAAGCATACGCCCATGAAATCGATAAACATCAACTCACAAACTGGACGTAACCCAGCGGTTGCCGCACCTACCGCCGCACCTACATAGCCAGCCTCGCTAATTGGCGTGTCCATAATTCGGTCGCCATATTTACCCCAAAGGCCTTTAGTTACGCCAAGAACGCCACCCCATGCATCCATTTCACCGTCGGCACCTGAACCGCCAACAACATCCTCACCCATAACGATTACAGATTCATCGCGCCCCATTTCTTGATCGATAGCCTCATTAATCGCCTGCTGAAAAGTAATTTTTCTAGCCATGATTCGTTCCTTTAATATTTAATGTAAACATCAGTGGTTAGATCGGCTACGTCTGGATCCGGCGATGTTTCAGCGAATACTACGGCCGCATCAATCATAGACGCCACTTCATTGTCAATTTCTGTTAGTTGATCTGGTGAGATCCCGTGTTTTTGTGTGACTTCGGCACTAAAGCGCTTGAGGCAACATACTTCTTCTCTCAACCGTTTTACCTCATCTTTAGGACGATAATTCTGATTGTCGCCCTCAAAATGGCCAAAAAATCTATCTAGCTTGTGTTCAATCAAAGAGGGTCCATCTCCCGCGCGGGCTCTCTCAGCGGCTCGTCCGAACGCTTCGTGAACAGCAAAGAAATCATGCCCATCTACGATTTCACCGGGCATTCCAAATCCTACCGCTCTATCGGCTATATCTTTACAGGCAACGGAGAACTTACTTGCAGTGGCTTCAGCATAGCCATTATTCTCAAAAACAAAAATCACTGGCAGTTTCCATACTGTTGCCAAGTTCATGGCTTCAAACGTAGTTCCTTGGTTCGACGCTCCATCTCCACAGAACACTACAGCTATCCCGTCCGTACCCTTCATTTTCGCAGCTAACGCGGCTCCACACGCTAAGGGTGGACCGCCTCCAACAATCCCATTCGCCCCCATCATCCCAGTATCTAGGTCAGCAATATGCATAGAGCCGCCTTTGCCATGACATGTGCCGGTCTTTTTACCATAAATTTCCGCCATCATTCCGTTGACCTCGACTCCCTTGGCTATGCAATGCCCATGTCCTCTGTGATTACTAGCTAACTTATCACTATCTTTAAGATGCATACCTACGCCGGTCGCAGATGCTTCCTCGCCCGCGTACAAATGCACAAAGCCTGGAATTCCACCTTTCGCAAACTCTACGTGTACGCGATCCTCAAACTCTCTGATGGTTTTCATAGTCCGGTATGCGTCAAGTAGATCCTCAACGGACAGTGTCGTTGCCATGTTTATCCCCTTTTACTGGCCAGATTCTCTTTTTAATTAACGATAGGCGCTTTTGAGCAATGCGCTGCACGCAGTAAATTCAATTTAAATTTATATCGGTTTTTTAAGTATCCGACCGTAGAGCATAGATTAATAAGTTAGAGTAACTCAAGTGACTTTTTGGTTTTTACTTTTTTAATTGATGATTTGTTAACTTTTAGACATTCAGCTGAACCAATAATAGTATGGATAAATCACAGTATGTAGGGACTTACTATGCAGTTTGATGATTTGATTTTAAAAATGACTCAATCGATTGTGCAAAAGGATGGGGTGAAAGCATCTGAGTGCTTTACTGGAGATGGTGTATACCACGATGTTTTTTATGGTTCTTTCGCTAAACCAAACATTCCGAAAATGGTTGAGGATTACTTTCATAGAGATGCTACCAATTTTATCTGGGATATTTTTGACCCGATATCTAATGGCGGTATCGGGTATGCAAGATATGTCTTTAGCTATGACAGCAAATTGTCTCACTGTGATGGGAAGAGGGCAGTATTTGAAGGAATTGCTCGGTGCGAATTAAGGGATGGTTTACTTTTAAGTTATCACGAGGTTGCTGATGCATTTACCGGGCTAAGCCAACTGGGCTTTTCAGGTGATAGATTAAAAAAAATTGCTGAAAAACAGTCTTGTTCATTGTTAGCTAGAGACGAGTCACTGAAGCATTTGAAAGGGACATGATCTCTAATCGCGATTTGCTCACAAACCCTTTTACTCGCGAGGAGATTGAATCTGCTCGCGATGTGGTTCAAAGATTGCTTGAGCCAACCCCTCAAATTTCGTGGCCGTTACTTTCAGAGCGAATAGGATGTGAAGTCTTTGTAAAACATGAAAATCACCTCCCTACAGGTGCATTTAAAGTACGGGGAGGAGTGTTTTTACTAAATTATTTGAGTACGTTGAGTGGTCTGAATGGATTAGTCTTAGCTACACGTGGAAACCATGGACAAAGTATTGCTTACGCTGGCAGAAGCGCGGGTATGTCTGTGAACATAGTTGTTCCTAAAGATAATAACAAAGATAAGAACAGAGCAATGAGAGCACTTGGTGCTAACCTCATTGTCAGAGGTGACGATTTTAACGAAGCGATGGATTTTGCTATACAACATGCTCACAAACCGGGTCTATTGTTCGTACCGTCGTATCACCCTTTATTAGTGCAAGGTGTTGCTACTTACGCGTATGAATTATTAACCTCGGTACCCAATCTTCAAACAGTTTATGTTCCCATAGGGCTAGGTTCAGGCATTGCGGGTATGATTACTGTCAGAGATGCTTTGAAGTTAGATACGGAGATTGTAGGTGTTGTGGCCAAAAATGCTAATACTTACCGACTATCATTTGATGCTGGCAAGGCTATCAGCACGGATAGTGCGTCTACTTTGGCAGACGGACTAGCGGTACGTAAGCCTGATAGTGAAGCCTTGGCATATATTATTCGAGGAGCGGCTCGGATCATCGAAGTATCTGAACTGGATTTGAATCAAGCTATTAGAACGATATTTTTAGACACACATAATGTTTCTGAGGGTGCAGGTGCGGCATCATTGGCGGGCCTAATGAAAGAAAAAGATAGACAGATGGGAAAGAGAGTTTCGATAATTCTGTCAGGAGGAAACATTGACACCTCAACTTTGATGAGTGCTCTTTCACCCAGTACCTAGGAGGCTAATATGATATTAGAAGGATCATGCCATTGTCAGAAAGTAAAATTTCGCCTCGAGAGTTCTCACCCGTACCCGTTTAACCTTTGTTATTGCGAGGTTTGCAGAAAGACTGCGGGCGGTGGTGGCTATGTGATTAATTTAGGAGGCCATGCTGATTCAATGACCTGTGATGGCCGTGCATATGTCAATACCTATCGAGCAGAACTGATTGATAAAACTGGTAATATGAAGAAAAGTACCGCGGAGCGTAATTTCTGCAAGAATTGCGGTAGTGCGCTTTGGCTGTGGGATCCAACATGGCCAGAATTGATTCATCCGTTCGCTTCAGCTATCGATACTGAACTACCAAACGCCCCTGAAAAAACCCATCTAATGGTCGCGTTTAAAGCCTCGTGGGTGCAGTGCGTGGTGAGACAGGAAGACAAGTCTTATGAATACTATCCCGAGGAATCTATCGAAGATTGGCACAAGCGTTTAAAACTTGAATGTTAATTTTTATTATTGTCTGCGCTAACTACCTAGGATGTGCGCGAGCTTGAATTGTACCATTTAGAATGAGATGTATTACAATTGAGAGAGAGGCTTTTATCATAGTTAGGAATAAATCGGATATGAGTAGAAAGAAACTGGGCGTGAACCGAAGAGCATTTATTTACTTAGCTGGGTTGATGACATTTCCTTTTGGACGAAGTGTTTTGGCCTATAACGAAAATAATAGGAGTGGTGGAATGATAGTAGTGAGAGTCTTATTTCCAGTTAGCGCTGGTACTGATGTTGGTGAGCTGAAGAAAAAAATGGCAGCCACCGCGGTGAAATATGAAGGATTAGAAGGTTTGACTCGTAAATATTACGTACTGAGCGATGATCAAAAACAAGTAGGCGGTATCTACCTCTGGGAAAATCGAGAAGTGGCCGAATCTTGGTATAACGAAAGTTGGTACGATGCTATGACTGAAGCTTGGGGTGAACGACCTTTCGTTGAATACCAAGATTGTTTGGTTGTTGTCGATAACGAGGTCAGTAAGACTACTTCAAAAGTGGCCGCGTAATTTCTCGGTTGGGTAAATGACACTTTTTACTGCAAGTTGCCCAGAAGTGCCATTTACTCGACTTGATTATTATCGGTTTATGTAGAACTTATTAACAATCTTCCATTGTCCGTCAACTTTGGCCAATTGAAATGAATCGGTAAAAATACCATTAAAATCGAACAAAGCTGTTGCGGCTACATCATCGAAAATGTTGATTGAGATGATTTTCCCTTTCATGTTAGGGGCCGGGTCTCTCGACGCCCAATCGTCGATAACCTCGTTCATAGGGCGCACGGACATATCGTATCCATCTTTATCATTTTTCAGATACCCTTTCATGTGGCCTGCATCGACTGCAAACGCTTCTTCCAGCATTCCCCTATCGGCTTTACAAAGCCCGTCGAAGTATTTGAATATAGTAATTTTTATCTCATCGTAATTTGACATTTTAGGCCCTCTTATGGGAAGTTTTTGCGTTTATCCGCGATAAATTTAAAGCTATTTTTAAACTATTTGAATGACAGTATTGTCAATGATATTATTGTCATTAGTTTTATTTTTGATTGTTAAATCGAATAAAATATTTCTTTTCAAAGAATGAATAATTACATATGCTTGAATTAATTTGAAATTATATTTCCGCAAACGAGGGAGGATGGGCACATGGAAGTAGGAATGCTGCAGGCTATGCAGAGTTGGGGCTATGAAGGCATGACTGATGACGAGGTTTATCAGGAAGAGGTCCAGATGTCCTTGGCTGCTGAAGATTTAGGATTTGATCATATTTGGGTAGTTGAACATCATTTCGAAGATTATTCGTTCTGCCCGGACAATTTTGTATATCTGTCTTATATTGCTGGCCAAACTAAACGTATCAAATTAGCGACAGGAGCTTGTATCGTTCCGTGGAATATTCAGCCGCTGAGAGTGGCCGAAAAAGCTGCACTATTGGACCAATTAAGTGGAGGGCGCGCAATATTGGGCCTCGGACGCGGTTTGTCTTTGAAAGAGTTTGAACAATTTGGGGTGCCGATGGACGAGTCGAGGGAGCGGTTTGACGAGGCTGCGCCATTAATAGTTGACGCGTTGGAAAAGGGCGAGATGGGTCCTCATCAGGGTAAGTTTTTCAATCAACCCAAAGCTGTCATTAGACCTAGGCCGACTGAGAGTTTTAAGGACCGTTTAGTTCAAGTAGCGATGTCCCCGGAGTCTGGCCAGGAAGCCGCTCTCTTGGGTGCACAAATGATGGCTTTCAATTATAAACCTATGGAAGTGCAAAAAACCGAATATGAAGAATATGGTAAAGCTTTCCTAGCTCACCATGGCAGAGCGCCTAAGCCCCTGCTTTTAACTGATATGACAGTGATTGATACTGACAAAAAGAGAGCCGAAGAGAATAGCAAGTATATAGCCAGTTACTTAGTTAGCGTGCTACATCATTATGATCTGATGGGCGAACATTATAAAAATGCGAAAGGTTATGAGTCTTATGGTGATTCAGTGGACGCGATGAGAGAAGTCGGTAAGGAAGGCATGATGCAAGCTTATCTTGATCAACAAATTTGGGGAACTCCTGATGAAGTATTAAGGAAATTTGAGGATCGCCGCAAGTTGATGGGTACGACTGGAGCCTTGTTGTGCTTTCGCTTTGCTGGTATGGACTTTGAGGTTGCTCAGAGAAGTCAGTCTTTATTTGCTAAGGAAGTTATGCCAGTACTTAAGACTTGGGAAGACGAAGATAATGCTATCGAAGCAGCATGACGAGTCGCTGAGTTAAGCTTTTCAACTAAGCCTCCTTAATAGGAGGCTTTTTTTTTGGAAAACAGTCATAGTTTTTTGGCACTACTGGAGTGTCTGTCTAAAAAAGCCTCCGCATTCTCGCGCCCCATATATTTCTTAAGAAGGATCTCATCGGTTTTAGTCAAGTCGACCCAAAGTAAGCAATCGATTGAATTTCCAAACGCGCGATCTACATTAAAACCCAGAATTTGACCGTTAAGTTTGAGGTATTGCCTCAGTAGTACGGGAATTCCAATTGTGTCGTCTTCCAGCGTTGCAAGAAGGTTGCCCACTACTTCCAGGTCAGAAATACTTATATCTACGCGTTTGGAGTGCTTTTTTTCCACACGAAAAGGTCGTTTGGGTTTTACTAAGCTTGAACGCTCTTTTTCCATACTATTCCCTTGCAGGAAACGTACGATCAGCTGTTGAGATAGAGGGTGGTAGTCATTACTAATACTGACAGGGCCTAGCAGATACCGAAAGTTCGGGTGAAGCGAAACATACCTACCGATTCCTTTCCAAAGCAACATTAGTGATGAGTAGTTTCGTTGATGTTCGATACGCACAAAAGAACGGCCAACCTCTAGTGCGAAGTTTAAATCCTCACTTAATTTAGGTGCCAGAGAGAAAAGAGAACAAATATAAAGGCCATCATATCCTTTTTGTTCTATGATGTTTTTGGCATGCCCAAGCCTATAACCTCCTATTACTTGTCGCGCTTCCGTATGCCATAGAAATAAGTGCTGATAGTGTCCATCAAATTCATCGAGATCTTCTGTTTTACCAGTACCTTCACCAACATTTCGAAAAGTTACTTCTCGAAGTCGCCCAATTTCTCTGAGGGTGATCGGAATCTGATCAGCGTGCGCGTACCACACCTCCAGCTTACCGGTTTTTGAAACCAAACATTGCTCTTTGGGCAATTTGTGAACTTCATTTTCTAACGCCTCTGCCTTATAACCGTCGCTTATTTCTTTGGGAGCCAAGGGTACTTTTTCTCTTTTCAGAGTAAACGGCTTACGATAAGAATTTCGGTCATTGATAAGGTAGGTACAAGTTCTGAGGTAACGTGCGATCTCTATAGCATCAGGCAGTCTAATTAGCGATTTAGCGCTGATCATGGGGCCGCAGTAGACGTTTATTACTTTTCTTTTGTGATGAAGGAACTCTTGGACAAGTAAAGTAGTGCGCAGTTTAGGGTGCACTAATCCGGCTATTTGAAACCAGATTGAATTTCTTCCATCAATAAAGACAGGTACTACAGGAACATTTGTTTTTTCGGCCAACCAACTCACACCCGAGTCCCAGACGGGGTCGACTATAGCTCTAGCTTTTAAATTAAAACTAGATACTTCGCCACCTGGAAATATGACTAATAACCCGCCATCGTTGACCCATTTTCTAGCCTCTAAGACAGCCTTAGTATTGAACCGCTTTGCACGATCTCCACCGAAGGGATCTACGCCGATAAAAGTTGTTTTGAGCTCTTCAAAGCAATAGAGCAAATGATTCGCCATCACTCGAACGTCTTTTCTTCGTTCGAGCAATACCTTAATCATTCCCACCCCATCAAGCATTCCGTGAGGGTGATTAGCTACCACAATACATCCACCATCCAAAGGAATATTGTCTATAGAGTTATCTCCTGATTGGAAAGTAACCCGAACAGTTTTTAAAACATCAGTCGTAAAATCTAAAGGGTTTTTTCCTCGCGATTTTTGGTAAACTGCAGCTAGTTTCCTAAGGCCCAAGCTAAAATCTAAAACGAAGCTAAGAGGCGTGCTCAACCAGGATAGTTTTTCAGGGATATAAGGTCTGGTCGAAAAACAACCGATGCTATTCTTTGTTGAGTTATTGCTATCCATTCAAAAGTAAGCACTCAAGTTTTTGTCTGCTGGATGCGCATTATGACGAACATTTGGTTATCCTGATATACTTACTATCGCAGTCTGACTAGTAGAATGCGAATTTTGATATAATAGTAATATCTTACTTATCTATTATATGACAATAATTGGTCCCAGCACTCCTTAATTAATTATTTTTTATTATGATGTCAAAAACTAAGCACTGGACTTTAGATGATATTGATTGGTCGGTTTTAAAGCCCGCACTTGTGACAGCTGAATTGCTTTCTGCGGTAAAGACGGCGGCGCTTGTAGAAGCGAACAGCGCAGATTATGTTGTATATTTAAATAACGTGTTTAAGGATGATCCCGAGTTTTGCGCCGTAGCGGATAGGTGGGGTGATGAGGAGATTCAGCATGGCGAAGCCCTTGGCCACTGGGCGGAGCTAGTTGATCCAAGTTTTAACTTCAAAGAACGTCTAGCCCAGTTTAGGCGTCTATATCGGATTCCCTTAGAAGCAGAGGTTTCGGTGCGAGGCTCACAGGCCGGTGAACTTTTGGCGCGATGCGTAGTTGAATCTGGTACTTGTTCTTATTACGCAGCGTTGAGAGATTTTTCGGAAGATCCTGTTCTTCGTCAGATCTGTACGTTTATTTCTCGAGACGAGTCTAGGCACTATAGGCTGTTTAAATTGCATGCAGAGCGGTATCAAAAATTAAACCTACTGAAACGTATAAAAATTGCTATAAGCAGAGTGGCTGAAACGAGTGATGATGAACTTGGTTATGCATGGCATGCTGCAACGGCGCGACTAGAAGACATAGGGATTAGTTATAATCGAGAAGAATGCGCTGGAACGTATAATCGAATTGCTACAAGTATGTATAAGAGAGTACATATTGATTCAGCTGTACATATGGTGATTGCCGCGATAGGGCTTAAGGCGAGGGGTATAGCCAGCAAAGTATTGAGTAACGTGATCTGGCGAGTCTTTCAGGCGAAGAAAAAAAGTTACCCAGTATCGGCGTCTTCGCCACTATCTTGATAGCGAGTCCAAATAAATGGCACGAGCAGTTGTTTGGCGAAAGTTGAAGGCATTTTTTCCTGAATTCCGATGACGTCTACTGCAGAGTCTTCTTTGTAGTAATAGGTCCCAAAGATCTGGTCCCAAAGCATAAGATTCTCGCCATAGTTGCTATTGCCAATTCTTGAATCGATCGAGTGATGCCAACGGTGTAATTGGGGGGTATTAAATACCTTGTTTAAAACACCGCAATGCATGTCAGCGTTACAGTGAGTCAATATCCCTATGTACGCCGTGATAGCACTAACCCAGACGATAGCATCAGTGGATATGCCGCAGAGAAGAAGGAAGGGTAGGCTAGCAATAACGCTGATTATCGAGTCGATGAAGTGAAATCGACCAGTGTTCACCAGCCATAATCTTTTAACGCTATGGTGTACGGAGTGGAAACGCCACAAATATGGATACTCATGCGAACATCGATGCGCCCAGTAAAGTCCTAATTCTGAGGTAATAAGCCCTAATAAGACCTGCAAAGCTAGAGGCCAATCAGACAGGACTGCTTCTTCTTGGGTAGTAATCATGCCTGTCGAGATCCCCACGACTATTGCTACCTGAACTAGGCCCTTATTCAATAACGTATGATAGATATTTGCCCCGGTTTGACCGTCAGTTCGGGTCCAATCAACACGATAGGTAAACCTTCTTTCACATAGTAATAGGCAAGCGATAATCCATAAGTAGGACAGGTTAAAGTAGAGCGTTTCTGCACCCTTAGAAAACCCAAGTGCTAAAATACTCATAGATGATAAAAGACAAAATGGCCACATTATGACTTGTGTCAATTTTAATTTAGTTTGTTCTAAACTTATGTTTCTCATGGGCGCAATTAAATTAGTGTACGTGAGTCCGTCAATCAGAGGGACAGCTCTGCCCTACTAACGCGGTTGATAATTCGTATAGATCGCTCGAGGTATCTCGAGCCAATCCACACAAAACTTCTGTATTTACTACGTAATTAGATTCCTTCGCGTCAATAGAGAAGGTATAGCGAGGACTGCAGTTTGAACCGCACTGTTTGTAGAGTAGCTTCCCATCCTCGCCATTGCCTCGGGTAAGACTCATGATCCAATCATTTAAACCAGTTACGGAGGTGAACTGGTTGGGTCCGAATTTTAATGGAGTGACACTAGTCGTCTCTTCTAATTGGAGACAAATCTGATTTTGCTCAGTTTTAGGAAGAAATTTTATTGGCTTTACTCTGTAAATAATTTGAGTATCTCGTGCTTTCAAGGGAACTGATGATTGATCACTTTTTTCGGCCTCTAGAGCCTCGCGCAATTGTTTATCGGCGATCGCTCGAATTGAGTCCTTACTCTCAGCAAGATTTTTCACAATGCCAACTGAACCTCTTTCCGTAGCGATTATCGTTTCTCCGCATACGGTCTGGGCTGAGGACTGGCCATTGCCAGGCATAGAGTTTTCATCGGCACATGAAACTATACTACTCACAAAAAACGCGAGCACGCATAACTTGGGCCAGATTATTGAAACTTTATGAGATAACATCATATGTCATACTTTAGCATAAAATACTTTGTTATCCGTATTTTATTTGATTTTTATTAGATATGACTTTAACGTGAAATAATAATATTTTTTTTATAACAGTCATGACGTAGAATAAATTTCAGAAGTAAAAACTAAAACATGGAGAATAGAATGAAATTACTTAGCTCGTTTGGTCCTAATCCTCGTATGGTGAGAATGTTTTGTCTCGAAAAAGGTATTGATATCGAAATGGTAGAACATGATTTACTGGGTGGCGAGAATAGGGCTGCTGCGTATACCGCGAAAAACCCTGGTGGTCAGATGCCTGCGTTGGAGTTAGATGATGGCAGTGTTATCGGAGAAACCGTCGCAGTATGTGAGTACCTAGAAGAAAAGAATCCGAGCAATCCCTTGATTGGGAGTAATGCCGAGGAGCGAGCGGAGACTAGAATGTGGGTTCGGCGTGTGGAGTTGAACATAACCGAGAATATGTATAACGGATTTCGCTATGCTGAAGGGATAGATATATTTCGAGATAGAATGCTGTGTTTTCCCGAGTCAGCTGACAGCCTTAAAGCGAAAGCGAAAGGTGCTCGCGAGTGGCTTGATAACTTGATGACAGGGCGGGATTTCGTCGGTGGTGATAAAATCACCTTAGCTGATTTGGTTCTATTTTGTTGTCTTGATTTCATGAATGGCGTAGGGCAGCCACTAGAGGCTGAGTTAAGTAATTTATCGTCTTGGATGGAGCGAATGAAAGGTCGTGATAGTGCGGCTGCTAGTTTACACCCAGGAGCAGCAGAGACTGGAATGCAAGGTTAATAATGTCTCTCGGTTAGTCGCCTGTGCATTATGTGTGCAGGCGGCGACCCATTTGATCCTAGTTGTATCCCCACTAAAAAAAGGCTAACGTTCTCACTTCTATACTTTTTCGTCCCTTTGATGGTTCCGGTTGTTCGGGTTCGTAGAAGGAGGTGTGGGCCGTATATTTGACGATTTGTGGTCCTGCTGAGTCAAAGCATTTAATGAGTACGATTTCCTTATCTTCCATTGCGGCCAGATAGCACCACCGGTGGGTTGGGTTATATTTTACGGAAAAGATTTTTCCGCTGCGGTCTGGGTACCTCAGCTGGGCTGATACAAAGTCATTGAATTGGACAGTTTTTGCGTCGCAGATTGCTAACGGTTGTGTATCTACCGGCCCTCGTAACGGTCGCCACACGTTGATGAAGGCATATCTTCGAGCAAGCAGTTCCTCCGCGCGGTCGGCCATTAAGTCTTTTACTCGTGCAGGAGCTGATTCATCGGTGTAATCGTTGTGAGCATTCCTGGCTGGAGGGAAAATACCGCTTTTACGCTTGCCAGTTTCTCTGACATTATGATCAAAGACATATACTTCCTTGCAGCCAGTCTCCATTTTTACTAGTTCTGCACATAGAGGGTAGTACTTGGTTTTCACTATCCCAGGGTCTTCATAGTTTAGTTTTGGTAAGTTCTGTAAAGAGAACGAAAAACCATTGTCATCTAAACTAACAAGCCTCATGTATTTGCGTACGTCGTGTATCGGCATTTGGCGTTTATCGGCTTTGGGTGGCAGTGGACGACCGTTGGGCTCGGGATCATAAAGAAAAAATTCAGGATTTTTTACAGACCCATCAATGTAATTGATCGTAGCTGATACCTTAGGCAGATCTGCATAGTTAATTTCTGTCATTACGAAACAAAACCCAAAATAGATAATTTGATTTACAATTTAACACTAGTCTTAGAATTTGGTCGAGTTATCGTGTGGATCCCTCGACAAACGAACCGATTGGTTTAAATAAATTTGTATGAATAAACCCTACATAGGAGCCGCAGACAGGAATAAAGAAGCTATATTCAAAGTACTGAAGCCTTTTTTACACAAGGGTGGAAAATTACTTGAGATAGGCTCTGGGACTGGTCAGCATGGCGTATATTGTTGTGAGAGACTTCCGCATCTCCAATGGCAACCTACAGAATTGGAATATAATATTCCTGGCATCCGACAATGGATTGCTGATTCTCATGCGCGCAACATTCTTGATCCGCTGGTATTGAACGTAACAAGTCATAATTGGCGCCAACGCTCTTACGATTTTGTTTTTACCTCGAATACAGTGCATTACATGAGCTGGTCGAACGTCACTTCCATGTTTGCGGGTGTGTCTTCCACGTTAACAGACTTTGGCTTGTTTTTTATTTATGGACCTTTTCACAGGTCAGGGTTTCCGGTTTCTGATGGTAATAAAAAGTTAGATGAATGGCTGCAAGAACGGTCTTTAGAGTTCCGGATCCGAAGTATTGACGAGTTAGAAAAATTGGGCGGAGAGTTCGATTTTCGGCTAGAGCATAGTTTTCTCATGCCCGCTAATAATTACATTTTAGTTTTTTGTTGTAGATAATTTCGATTACTTCAAGCATTATATTTTTGTATATATTAAGTTTTATATTGAATCACCTATGGAGAAAATTGTGGCAAGACTAAGCAAGCTTAGTAGAAGTATTGAGGGGAAAATAGCGTTAGTAACTGGTGCAGCCAGTGGGATGGGGCGAGCCACAGCGCATTTGTTTGCTGATGAGGGGGCACATGTCGCGGTGACCGATCTAGATGCTGACAAAGTCAGTCGTGTTGTTCGAGAGATCGATGAGGCGGGAGGTAGCGCCTTTGGTTGGGTATTGGACGTGAGTCAACGGGTTGATAGGGTCGCTGTCGTGTCCGCTATCGTCCAAAAATGGGGTGGGCTCGATATATTAATTAATAACGCTGGGATCGTACGATACGAGCCAATCGACGCGCCCTCATTTGAAGAAGGTTGGGGTCGCAGCTTGGATATTTTGCTAACAGCTCAGGTCATGTTAGCGAGAGAGTGCTTGCCACATTTAGAAGCCTCCGCAGGAGGGCGGATAGTTAACATAGCATCTACTGAGGGGCTTGGTGCAACTAAAGGCGTTAGCGCGTATACTGCGTCGAAAACAGGTGTTATCGGTTTAACTCGTTCGCTAGCGGTAGAGTTAGGGATGAAAGGTATAACCGTCAATTGCATTTGCCCGGGACCAATAAATACGGGAATGACTGCCGATATTCCAGATGAATCAAAGGCGATATTTGCGGCAAGACGGTCGGCTTTAAAACGCTACGCGGAGCCAGAGGAAGTTGCGCATGGGACTTTAAACTATGTGCTGCCCGCGTCCCAGTATATTACTGGCACGCATCTTGCGGTTGACGGCGGACTGACGATCAAAAACGCCTAGCAAACCTAATCGCCGGCTATATCACGAAGTCCTTTGGGGCTTAGTATCTCAATCCAGTATCCATCAGGGTCTTTAATGAAGGCTAATCCCTTCATTTGTCCATCGTCCGGGCGCTTCACAAATTCAACCCCTAATTCCTCAAACCGCTCACTCGCTTTATAAACATCAGGTACCGAGATACCAATGTGTCCGAAGCCTTGGGGCTGTTGATTGCCATCATGGTAGCCAGCGAAATCAGGATCAGTCTCGGTACCCCAGTTGTGTGTCAGCTCTACGAGAGCCGGCCGAGCAAAAATCCATTCTGACCTTGCTTTATTATCTTCAGGGATTACCTCGCCTTCCTCTAAGTACCCCATAAAATAAAGCGAGAAATTCATTTTCGCAAAATCAAATTTACCCAATAGCGTCATGCCGAGAGTATCTTGATAAAATGCCACGGATATCTTCGGGTCACGTATTCGTAGCATTGTCTGGTTCATGACATAACCAGCTGTTGCATTATTTGTCATTTTTCCCCCTAAAGAATTATTATTTAATTAAAAATGCGTCGTCGACGTCTACTTGCATTGACGTAACTAGCCCATTTGTCTGATGTGCCATTCCGATAATAGCAATCAGCTCATTATGCTGTTCATCTGTCATGCCCTTCACTCGTGCTTGGGCAGTGTGTGAATGTGTACAATAAGTACATGAATTCGCAACGGAAACTGCGATATAAATCATTTCCTTCGTCAGCGGATCAATTGAACCTGGGCCCATAACGACTTTTAATTGAGTCCAAATTTGCTTTAGCTGACCAGGATTATTTGCTAAAGCCTTCCAGAAATTATTAATGAAATCACTACCACGTAATTTTCTTATGTCATCATAAATTTCACGCACATCTGCACAAGCATCTTCATACTCAACAAGTTTCATGGTTGCCATATTATATCTCTTTCATTGAATTGTAAGTGTTAGATTTTTATTATTTGTGTCCAGTTATTAGTATCTTTAGTCTGACCTCTTTGTAAACTCGTCAGTTCTTTATAAAGACTCGTGGCAATTGGACCAGGTTTCCCGTCCTTTACCACGATTACTTGATTTTTATAGTTCAACTGACCAACAGGCGCTATAACAGCCCCCGTGCCCATGCCAAATATTTCAGTTACCACACCAGATGCTAGGCCTTCTATTATTTCATTAATACTAATTCTTCGTTCGGTGATCGGATAACCTAATTGAGGGGCGAGATCCAATAACGACTTGCGCGTCACTCCATGGAGTATCGCGCCTGTAAGACTTGGCGTCACGATTTCTTTTCCACCGAGCACGAACGCAATATTCATCGCTCCAACTTCGTCGATATACTTTCTTTCCACACCATCAAGCCATAGGACTTGCTGATAGCCTTTCTTCAGTGCGACTTCGGTTGCGGCAATTGAACCAGCATAGTTCCCAGGTGTTTTAGCTTGGCCGGTGCCTCCTGGAACTGCCCGCACGTAGTCATCGGAGACTAACACCGACACAGGACTAAAACCATCTGCGAAATAAGGAGCGACCGGAGTTAAGATAATGAAGTGCAAATATTCTGTGCTGGCTCGGACTTCTAAAGTTTTTTCGATACTGATCATTGTCGGTCTGATATAGAGAGCAGTGCCTTCCATGTTTGGCACCCATTGTTCTTCTAGCCGCACGAGTTCTTGTATTGCGTTTAGGTGGCTTTTCGCGTTTACTTCGGGCATACCCATTCGCTTAGCGGATAGGTTGAAACGCTCGACATTCAATTCAGGTCTAAACAAGTTTATATCGCCATCTTCTCTACGATATGCTTTGGTTCCATCAAAGATCATCTGACCGTTATGGAATACTGTTGTTGCCGGGTCTAGAGATATTTCTTGGTAGGGACCGATTTTAGCATCGTGCCAACCTTTTGCAGCATTAAAACGTTGCGAAAACATGCGATCAGTAAAGATTCGGCCGAATCCAAGACTATCTGGGAACTCAATTTCAGATGTCCTCGTGACGGGCTCGACTACAATAGTGGCTTCCATGAATTAAATCCTTAAAATAGAGTTTGAGATTAACCCTTAAAATTTATGTGCTAAAAGTTCTTCTACGGCTGCATCAATTAGATTGTTGTCATTGGAGTTCATGCCGAAGCCTGCGGCGTGACCCCAGTCAGATCTTAGTGGCTTTAAACTAGCGTTAGGCATAGCTATGACTTCTTGTGCATTATCCGATACGCGAAAGTATAGATCAGTATCACTGGGCATTATAATAGTTTTAGCGGTTATGGCGCTAAGCGCCTTATTGAAGTCGCCTTTAAACTTCGCATTTTTACTAATATCAAATGCTGTCCAGGTATCTGCCATTGCAATCAGATCGTTCGCATCAGACTTTTGAAAGTACTCCTTGGTGAACTGTACGACGTCCTCTGGCGATGACATACCTAGCGAGGTATAGATCTTTCGCGCAAAAAAATCCTGCGAAAATAACCAAGCTGCATAAACATGGCCAAAGGCAGCGATCGCGGCGCGAGGAGGACTTGTGTAATGGCCTTGGTAGAAATCTGGCATCTGTTTTAAAACTTGGATGGCACTCTCAATGAATACCTTATTATGAGGTGCTACTCTAGCCGCGCCACATATTGGCAGAAGAGCGCTTACCATCTCAGGGAACAATGCTCCCCATTGCATACTTTGCGCTGCGCCAAGTGAGAAACCTGTTATAAGTCGGAGCTTAGGTATTTTAAGTTCTTCGGTAATTAAGCGTTGTTGACAGATCACATTATCGTAGATTGTTATGAGGGGGAACTTAGTACCTGAATATTCATTTTCAATATTGCTTGGAGATGTAGAACATCCATTTCCGAACATGTTTACTACGATTATAAAATGCCTGTCTGGGTTTAGTGCTCTTCCGGGAGCAAATAGATACTGTACGTCTGTATCATTTCCTCCATAAAAAGTCGGAATAAGCACGGCATTAGAACGTTCAGACGATAAAACACCATATGTCCGATAACTGACAGTTAGGTCCAGTTGGCAACCACTTTGTGTTAAGTAGTTTTTAATGACATAGTTTTTAATCGACCCCATCGAATGCTACGACTTTTGATTTACCGAGATCGCTTTAGTGTATTTTTATCAAAATCTCGGTTAGTCAGACCGATTTGAAATTCATAATCTTCCCAAAGTAGCTCGGTACTTTTTTCAGTTTGGTGGTTTGTCATTAACATTCTACCAGGTCGCCAATATTTCGATAAATACTGAGACCAATCAGAGCTAACTAGCGTTTTGAGCAAGGTATTCTTGCGATCGTAGAAGTCAATCTTTACTGCTTGGTACATTTGACTATCGATCCAGACAACTTGGCGCGTGTACCCAGAATTCTCATATGCAGGGTACGCCTCAACGACAAAATAGTTCTTCCCATCAATTGTTTCATCCTTTAGCCACTTGTATGTGTACTTTTCGACTTCTTGAGATGTTAAATCTTCGTAAGCAAATTCACTTCCAACAAACGGGCCAGACTTATTGGCTGAGGCTATACGTTTGACTCGCTTTAATGCGGGCAAATACAACCATTGGTCATCAGGTTTCAGTGAATGGGTGTAGCTTAGGAATGCGGTGCCCTTAATGTCTTTGGGAGAGTTAAAAATTGATAGGCTCTTATCACCGTCACCGATTACCTCTTGTGAAACTATCCGGATGGAACGCTCACTTTTTTGGCCTTGCTTATTAGTAAGGATCATCTGCAGATTAGCTCTAGAGTCGACCCAGCCGGTGTCTCTCTTATCGGCCTCTTGAACTATTAATAGACCCTTTTCTTCTGCAGTTTGAGCTGCGACGTTAAGTAGACTCAGGCATAGCAGTATGATTATTAGTGGGCGCATTTTTATCCTCTATTTTAAGTAATAATGGTGGAAGCAGGAGAAACACGGCGACACATGCTACTAATATAATCATTGCCGTCATCTGTCCCATTCCTGCGTTGAAATAAAATGTTGACGTACCGAGTATGCCAAAGCCAATTACCAGAATCATTGTAGTCACTAGCAGTGCTTGTCCCACGGTTCTGAACGCATAGCGGACTGCATTGTCAGGGGCCATTCCTTGCTCTCGTCTCGCTCTTAAGTATTTTGACATGAAATGTACAGTGTAATCGATAACGATGCCAAAACTCATTCCAGTTACCAGCGAAAGGGATAGGCCTACTTGACCTACGAGAAGCCCCCAAACACCAAAGCCAACAGCTGCAGGTATAAGATTAGGGATCAAGCTGAGCGTCCCGAGTTTTACTGATTTAAGTGCAAGGATTAAAATCCCAGAAATTAACACCAGGGCAATAACCGTGCCGACAAGCATTGTCCTAATGTTTCTCTGACCTATATTAGAAAACATCAGGAAGGTGCTCGCGCTATCTACATGAGTAATTTTTGAAGTATTTTCTTTAATCCATTGCTTGGCCCTAGCGTCCAAGGCGATTCCCTCTTTACTAGAAATAGTTTGAAGAGTGCTTTTAACGTTTGTTGACGACTTGTCCACGTTAATTTGATTGTTCAAGTCGAGCCCATAGGGTAATGACATTTCATATAACAGGAGGTATTGTGCAGCGAGTTCTCTGTCGTCTGGTAGCACGTAATACGTTGGATCGTCGCCATGCATATTCTTATTAAGTCGCTTCATTATTTGTGTGAAACGAGCTACGTGTACCGTTTCAGGCTGGTTTTCTAACCAGAGAGAAAAATTTTCTACGTCGACTAAAAAGTCTGGCTCGCTAATACCGCCTGACTCAGCAGCCTCAAGTGAGAAATTGATAGTGTAGGCTCCTGTCATGTTTTCTACCATGAAGTCAGTATCAGTTCTGAAATCGATTTTTTCGTCAAAATAATGCACAAAAACATCATTCAATTCATTCTTGGGAATGTTAGTAATTGCAAGCGCGATACTGCCTACCATTAGCCAAAGGCAGGCCTTCTTATTAACTATCACAAAATTGGCAAATTTTGTTAAAAATTCTCCGTCGTTATCCGATAACTTAATATTGCTTTTAGGGAGTAGAGTAACTAGCGCAGGTAAAAAGGAGATGGAAAGCAGGAATGAAATTAGCACGCCCACTGCGACTAGAGTGCCGAGATGATTAAAGGGAGGAACCTCCGAGAAATTCATCGTTAGGAAGCCTATCGCAGTGGTGATGCTCGCGAGAAAGATAGGTTGAAGGTTTATTTTCAAACTATCTTTCATTGCGTCTTTTTGGTCTGCCCCATTTTTAAGCGAGTGGGCATAGGTTGTAAGTACATGGACACAGTTCGCGATGGCTACCGTTAAAATTATGATGGGTGTTGATGGACTAGAGCCAGTCAGAGGATAACCAAGATAGCCACCAACTCCGAGTGCACTGAAAATAGAAAATACAATAATTATAAATGTTGCTAGAGTACCATAAAATCTACCCACTAAAAACGCCAGTAGTATCATCATTACTGCAAAACTGACTGGCAAAAGTTCTGTGAAATCGTTTATTGCACTTTGATTAAAAGCGTCATCCATCATTATCATCCCGCTTAGATAGATCCTCATTTCTGGATGATTTTTCTCTATCTTGGCCTGTAGTTGGCGAGCAAACGCTGCTATTTCTGGCGTAGCGGCGGTGAGTTCCGCGGGTGGTATGGTTAGGGTCACATTGACTCCGGTCACGTGGGCAGATTCTGAAACTAATTGATTCGTTAAAAGAGGCTCGGACAAGACTCTTTGTTTTATTTTTCCAATTTCACCTATTGTCAACGAACTCGAATCTTTAGCCATGTCGCGAACAATCAAATCATCTCCCATAGCTTCGGTAAATTGGAAGTTAGTAATGCTATCAACTCTAGTTGAAAATGGCATTTGCCAAGCATCGATCGTCAGTTGTTCTACAACACTCAGGGTTTCTCTTGTGAAAACATTTTGGTTTTTCGGCGCCAACACAAAAATGACATTATCATTTTTGGTATACGTATTCTCTATTTTCTCGAACGCAATTAGTTCGGGATTATCCTCGCTGAAGTAAGCCTTATAGCTAGTGTCTGGTAGGAGTTTTACGCATCCGTAGGACAGCAGGCTAACTACAAGAAGTGAAATAGATACCACTAATAGTCGGTTACTTAAAACGAATTGCGCGAGTCGCGCTTCAAAAGCGTGCATTGATTTTCCTTAAATTATAATTATTGGCTAGACTTCAAAGCTACAGTAAGCAGTTTTATGCTGTCCTTAGCCATTCTTTGAAACTCGGCAAGAGAGTACAGGTGTACTAAAAATGGGTATCGAAAGATCATTAAACTCATATGAAAAGCGCTTATTTCAGTGGCTTTTAGGCTACGCTTGAATTCCTTGTTTGTCACTCCTTGCTCGATAATACAAGCGAGCAGCGAACAGTGTTGCTCATTAGTCGCGTGGATTAGTTCCGGGTATGCTTTTGTCGCGGTATTCAATACTTCCAGTATCTGCGTGTCACCGCTTGCTAGCTTATGAGTCTTTTCACTCACATACATGGCATAAGCCTGCAGCTTTCTCTCAGCACTTTCATTTTGTTCGTCAACAATAAGTTGTACGTCTTGCAGTTCTTCTTTAAAGCTGCATATTGCACACGCTTTGAGGATGTCCAGTTTGTTCGCGTAATGTCTGTATAGGTTAGCTGTAGACATTTCGAGATCAGAGGCGATTTCACACATGGTTGTTTTGGTATAGCCATATTTGATAAGCCTTCGGGTCGCTGCGTGAAGGATGTCACTTTGCACAGCTGAGTATTGGGTGGATAGGATTGATCGAGACATAGAATTAGTCTAACACACTTGAATGAATAATAAATAAATTGTTCATTTTTTATAATGACTGCCTTCAGTTCTCAGTTCTCAATTCTCGTGTTATCTTTATAGACTAGATTTTCATCGCGATTGATGTTTTTGCTTGCCGCTGTGTCGCCAAATAATCATGGTAGAAATAGTGCGAGCCCAGAGTAACGTGCTCAACTTAAGGGGGGTGGACAGAGATAATGACGAGCTTACTACAGGCAGGGAAGACGTACCAAGAGATATACGATAACTTTAAGTGGGACATTCCTACTCGTTACAATATCGCGAATGACGTATGCGATCGTTGGGCCGATGGTAGCGGTCGGATAGCGCTAGCTTATGAAGATGATAATAAAGTAGTTGCAAGTTATACATTCGATGAGGTGAAGACGCACGCTAATAGGTTGGCAAACACCTTTTTGTCGTGGGGCTTTTCGGTAGGGGATCGTGTGACGTTATTGTTAGCACAGAACCCTGAATGCGCAATTGCACATGTTGCCTGCTGGAAAGCTGGGATGGTCTCCGGTCCATGTTCAGTACTTTTTGCTGCAGATGCTATAGCCTATCGACTAAATGATTGTGGCGCAAAAGCGGTGATCACCGATGCAGCGAATTACGATAAGGTGGTTAGTTTGCGCTCACAGTGTCCGTTATTAGAAAAAATCGTAGTCGTAGATGCTGAAATCGAAGGCGCGCTTAACTTTTGGGCCATGATCGAGGCACAATCGTCAGAGTTCGAAAATGTTGACACGTCGTCCGAAGACGTAGCTTGGATTAGTTATACCTCGGGGACCACCGGTATGCCTAAAGGTTCAGTTCAACCGCATCGCATGATGCTCGGTCATATGCCCAGCCTTGAATTTATTTATGACTTTTTCCCAAAAAAAGGTGATGCTATTTGGTCACCTGCTGACTGGGCATGGATGGCAGGCTTGATGGATGTACTTATGCCTGGGTGGTTTCATGGATGTAAAGTAGTTGCTACAGCCATGAAGGGCTTCGATGCCGAGGATGCGTACCGCATATTAGCGCAACACGAAGTTACCCTAGCGTTGTTAACGCCTACTATGTTGAAGCTCATGAGACAGGTAGATAAACCACTAGAGCGCTATGACTTGAAACTACGAGCGGTATTGTCTGGTGGAGAAGCAGTAGGTGCCGGTCTGCTTGAATGGGCACAGGCCGAATTGAATCTGGCCATTAATGAAGGGTTTGGCCAAACGGAATGTAATGTCATATTAGGAAACAACGGCAATATATTCCCAATAAAGCCAGGGTCATTGGGGAAGCCGACGCCCGGCACCGTGGTTAAAATAATAGATGATGAGGGGAATGAGGTAGAGCCAGGAGTTGAGGGGCATATAGCCTGCCAGAGGCCCCATCCGGTAATGCTTTTAGAATACTTGAATAAACCTGAGGCGACTAGGGATAAGTTTATTGGAGATTGGCTCATTACTGGCGATGTCGGTCATATGGACGAGGACGGTTACTTCTGGTTTCACGGGAGGGGGGATGACGTTATCACAAGTTCGGGATATCGCATCGGGCCGAGTGAAATTGAAGATGCTTTATTAAAGCATGATGCAGTGCAGATGGCCGCGGCTATTGGAGTGCCTGATCCTGTTAGGACCGAAATTATAAAAGTATTCTGTATATTAGCCCCAAATACGTTAGCGCATGACTCTCTGGCGGACGAACTCAAGGAGTTTGTTCGATCACGATTGGCGAAACACGAAGTGCCAAGGCAAATTGAGTTTGTTGATAGCTTGCCCATGACTACAACAGGGAAGATCATGCGTCGCGAATTGCGAGAGCTAGAAAAGAAGAAGTTAGCGAGTCGGAATCATTAAAGAGTTATGCGATATCGTGATCATGCTGACGGCCTGCTGACTACAACCATCGATTGGACGGCAGTTGGAGTCTGGATGGCTCTTGTGGCAGGTATTTGCCTATTGCTTCTAGGGGTTCTTGGCAAGCAAAGTTGGTTGAAGTTTTGGGGTTTATTGACGGTTGTTTTTAGTGTAGTTGAACTGACGATAGGGTTGGATGTATTGCTAACTAGTTTTAGCTAGACTGCGATATATCCTCCGTCGACTGGCATTGCCACACCGGTAACGAAAGAGGATTGGTCTGATAACAACCACACGACAGCCTCCGCTATTTCTTTTGGTAATCCGAGCCGTTCCATTGGTTCTTGATCAATAAGAGCCTGGGCTGAAACACCGGCTTCGTTTGTCATTCTATCTACCATTGGTGTTTGAATTACCCCTGGGCAGACTGCATTCACGCGAATAGCCTTTCGGGCACATTCAAGAGCTACTGACTTCGTTATGCCCACGACGCCATGTTTGGCTCCGCAGTAGGCGCTGCCGCCTCTCGTCCCAACTAATCCTGCGACCGACGCGGTACTTACGATTGAGCCCGGACTTGCCTGCTTAAGAAAAGTTTCAACTTGATATTTCAGGCAAAGCCAAACACCTTTCATATCTACATTTACTGTCCTGTCATATTCAGCTTCAGACATCTTGGTGATACTAGTAAACGCGCCTTCGATACCTGCGTTATTAAACGCACCGTCTAGTGTGCCATAAGTCGACGTTGCCATTTCAATCATCTGTTTTACATCGCTAGATTGTGTAACATCTGCGTGGCAGAATGTTGCTGAGCCACCCTCAGCACGTACTTGCGCCACTACGTCCTCTGCCTCTTTTGTATTGATGTCAGCCAGCGTCACCTGTGCACCTTCTTCGGCACACCTTAGAACTGTTGCTTTACCTATACCGGTGCTACCACCGGTGATAAGTATAGATTTTTTATCAAGAACGCCAGTCACGTTTATTTCCTCCAAAGATACGCTCTAAGTGAGCTTGAGCCGGCTTTTCAGTATAGAGTGAAACTACAACCATCGAAACTATTGAGCAGCCTCCGCCGATGGTAGCACACGCAAAAGGGTTAACTTTTTGCGCACCAAGCCATTGCGCAATTGCTTGCATTGTATCTCCTGTCCCTAACCAATTGGGACCGAAGCCAACGCCATGTAGCACGGAAAATGCAATTCCGCCTACAACAAACCCAGTGAGAGCTCCTGCGCGAGAAGAACCTTGCCACAATACCCCCAAAAACATAGGTGCGGCTGTTGCTGCCATCATTCCACCAACACCTATCCAAACAAGTAGGGCAACATTCATATCCCGTGTCGACCACGCGATCCAAATAGCAACAATTAAAACGAAGACTGTCGCTACTCTACTGATCAAAAGACTATATTTGTCTATACGTTTATCATCAACATCACTCATTAATTTAGGAGCAACTGTCCTACGAAAAATATCGTTTGCAAATATTTGAGCAGTTGAGACGACTAAACCATCCGCAGTGGACATGACTGCCGCTAGAACGCCGGCGCAAATTAATGCAGCAGCCCAAGCGGGGAGAGTAGCTATAAAAAGTTCCGGAATTGCGTGATTGGGATTAGCACCCTCCATTAGTAGAGCATCTCCTAGTAACGCCCGTGCCAAGATGCCGCCGCAGGTTATTGCGGGGAGCAAGATACCGAAGGCAAAAGATATTGTAATGAATTTTTTTTGATCGGCGTCACTTTTGAGGGCCCACAATTTGTTTCCAATATGTGGAAGAAGGCCAAGAGGCAAATGGGCGAAAAAGATAGCGAACAGGTCCCATTTCGAATTAAAAAGTGGATGGCTGGGAGAAATTGACGAAGTTAGTCCTCCGGTTGGATCAATACGATTTAGCTCTCCAACCATACCTTCGAAACCGCCATCGATTTTATAGCCAACTGAAAACATCCAAAGCACCAAACATGCGAGTAGAAGCATTAGCGCACCCTGAATACCGTCTGTTAAAATATCTGCGTGTGCCCCACCTAGTACGATATAGAACATCAGCACTATTGCCGTTAGAATAAGTGCTTGAAATGTTTCGAGCCCCAGCATCTGGGTAAACATTACCGCGCCTGCCAATAGTTGCCCGGCTAAGTAAACCATTAGCAACATTGAGAATAGGGCCGCAATTAGTCTTAGTGCATCTGAATTGAATCGATCTCCAAGAAACTCTGGCATTGACCGACTGCCAAATGACGCACCAGCTTTTCTGACCGCATGTAGACAAATTAGGACACCAGTATAAACCCCTAGAGGATAGACAACAGCGTACCAGAGTACCGAAAAACCACTAGTATAAGCCAAACCAGGAAGTCCCAGGAAAGTAGCGCCGCTAGCAGCTGTTGCGGTCATAGCGAAGGCTAAAAAGATTGGACCATAGCCCCCGCGTGCAGTAGCAAAATCATCACTACCCTTTACTTTTCGCATTCCTATTATCCCAAACATCAGCATCATTCCTATGTAAAAAGATAGAAATAGCCAACCCCAAAATATGAGTGGTTCAATACCAAAAATCATTTAGTTCTTCCCAAAGTTATTTAAAGCATATTCTTTCTAAATTAGCAGAAGCCAAAAGCACCAGAATCTAGTTTAGGGTAGGTCTTATATCATCTCAGCGGCGGAGATTCTAGAAGCATTTCGCATTTGGTTTAGTTATGCTTAGATATTTATTCTTCTGCATGAAATTGGTTGGAGTGGTGATGGTTAAAATAGTTAGCCCCGAAGTGGCAGTTTCTAAGATCAAAGACGGTACACATGTTGTGTTTCCTGCCTCTTGTGCTAATCCAGTACGTTTCTACGATGCTTTTTCTAAAAATATCGAGATTTTTAATAATCTAACCGTTTGCTCGGGATTGTCGCTAGGGGATTACTCGTTTCTTAAAAGAGGATTAGGCACTAACTTCCATTATAAAACTTGGCAAGCGGCGCCCCAGTTGCGAAAACTTTTCCAAGAAAATGATAAATCTAAAGTCTCTTTCATTCCGACCAGGCTTAGTGATCTCGATGAGCTAGTTAGTGAACGAGGTGCTATTCAGCCCGAGGTGGCAGTTATACAAACCTCCACTCCACAAAATGATGGCACAGTCAGCTTAGGTATTTCTGTTGGAGCGAACCAAAATTTTGTGAAACAAGCAAAGATAGTAATTGCCGAGATGAATACGAATATGCCAGTTACTTTCGGAGATTCTCGCGTTCCAGTCGACAACATTGACTACGCTATCGAATCGGATAGTCCTCTTGTCGTTTACGATACGGGAACACCCTCCGCAAACGATGCCAAAATTGTCGATTTTGTTTTAAGTTTAATCCCAGAAAATGCGACGGTCCAATTCGGCGTAGGAGCTATCCCAGATCGAGTCTTGGCAGGGCTGGCCGACGTCTCAGGTGCTAATTTGTTTTCTGGGATGCTATCTCAAAGCTTAATTCATTTCCTTGAAAACGGGGGAGATACGCCTACTGTAGTAAACGGCGAGTTGGCTGGAGATCAAAATCTTTATGAGTATTGTCATCTAAATAAACGTGTTTTCATGGCGCCATTGTCCAAAACGCATAGTTTTGTTGAGCTATCTGCCCTGAAGCGATTTATTTCTATCAACTCGGCGGTCGAAGTCGATCTACAGGGACAGAGTAACGGAGAAACTCTCGGCCCGGTCCAAATTAGTGGCGTAGGCGGCAGCTTAGATTATATTCAGGCGGCGTTACTATGCAAAGGCGGTGCCTCAATATTAGCTATGCCTTCGACAACTGGAGGAGAAAAAAGATCAAAAATAGTTGCACATCTGGCGCATGGAAGTGCCGTAACAACTCCCAGATATTGTGTGGACTATGTTGTGACTGAATACGGCATTGCGTCTCTCCGAGGGAAGACGCTGTGGGAAAGGGCTGAGCAGCTAATCTCGGTGGCGCATCCCAAATTTAGAGAAGCTTTAGTTACCGAGTTTGAAGAACGAGTCCCCTAATTAGACTTGCGAAAAACTCTCTCAATCTCTACTGGCTCTTTTAGCGTTGGCAAATTTAATTTGACTCGATAGTGAAGTATATTGCTGTCACTTGTTGAGATTTGTAGTTCTTCTATGTACTTGCCTCCGGTTGGGCTATCTGTCTCTAGAAAGAGAGTAGAATCTGTCCAGTAAGATAATGTGTGTCCTATGGAATCAGCGACTAATTCATCGCCCTTAGCAGTATAAATTCTTCCAGCTTGATTGGGCATAATTTGTCGTACTAAAGCATCTTCATATATGAAAGTAAGGTTTTGCGATGATGGTAGGGCTTCTACTAGTAAATTAGTAAACGTAATGAGAGGGTACGCACTTCCCACTCGACGTAAGTTTTTAGAGGCTTTTCGTTCTCGCCCATCATTCAGGGTGCGCCAATAATTCTCCAACGCTCTCTCTGCGGTCTTTCCAGACGGATCATGCATTCCATACGGTCGCATTTGTCCAGGTCGCAGACGACGAAACTTTTTTTTGAGCATATCCTCTGGGGACTCACTCTGTTTTGCGTCTAATATCCAGCGTCCCACTAATTCGAATTCTGCGGCTACCGGACTTGCATAACAAAAGACGACAATCAATAGAAGTTGAGACACTAATATTTGGCATTTCAAGGCGAGTAGCGACATTTAGATACCTGACATAACGCAGTATAAAGTTATTGTAGCGGATTTAGGCTGTTACGAAAGACACATTACCCATATTTAATGATCGTTTGGATACTATTTTGTCTCGGATGTTTATTTTTGTAGCTTAAAATCAGTATTTGGTTTGATGCAGTGAATAAATAGTAGCGTATCGCTACCCGGAGAGATATTATTAATAATAGTATTTGATTTTTTGCAGGCAGTTTTGATTAAGTTAAGGAAGTGCATTATGGGTAAGACTGAAAGTCGCCAAAATCAAGAATTAAGTGAGCTATCCTCTTTGGATGCTGTGGTAATAGGGGCGGGAGTTGCAGGCCTTTATCAGCTCCATTTGCTGAGAGGGCAGGGTCTCAATGTGAAGTTGTTTGACACTGCTTCAGGTGTTGGCGGTACGTGGTATTGGAATCGTTACCCAGGTGCTAAGTTTGATTCTGAGGCATACATATATCAATATCTCTTTGACGAAAAACTTTATAAAGATTGGAGCTGGTCTGAACGATTTCCTGGGCAACCAGAGATTGAACGCTGGATGAACTATGTCGCGGATAGACTAGATCTCAGAAAAGACATTTATTTTAATACGACTATCGCTTCATCTCACTGGAATGTAACTTCAAATCGCTGGACACTCACTACTACGAATGGAGAAAAGATTGATGCTCAATTTGTTGTGAGTTGCACTGGAATGTTGTCGGCTCCTCTGGAGGAGCCTTTCCCGGGAATAAAGAATTTCAATGGTAGGGTATTCCATACTGCGCGCTGGCCAAAGGAAGAAATCGACTTTAGCGACAAACGTGTTGGAGTTGTGGGGAACGGAGCAACAGGTATACAAGTTATCCAGACTATCGCTTCATCGTGCAAAAGTCTTAATGTTTTTATAAGAACACCGCAGTATACGAATGCGATGAATAACCCTTCGTACGGACCGAAAGAGCAAGAGTGGTACAAATCTAGGTACAAAGAGTTTCAAAATAATCTTCCAAACACTTTTAGTGGATTCGAGTGGGAGTGGAGAGACGGAGATTGGTCAGATAACACCCCCGAGGAGAGGTTGGCCGTATTAGAGAGGATTTATGAGAACGGTTCTCTAGAGCTGTGGCTAGCTTCTTTTAAAGAACTGTTTTTTGATCAGAAAATCAATGATGAGGTTTCCGAGTTTGTTCGTGGGAAAATGAGAGAGCGCCTGAAGGATCCGGAACTTTGTGATCTTCTGATTCCCGAACATTATGGTTTTGGATTGCATCGGGTCCCGTTGGAAAGTGGTTATTTAGAAGTGTTCCATCTTCCACATGTACATGCTGTCAGTGTGAAAGAAAACCCTATTGCCAGCGTCACTGAAACTGGTGTTAGATTGCAGGATGGAACCGACTACGAACTCGATGTCATCATACTAGCTACCGGCTTTGATGCGGGTACCGGTGCGCTAACACGCATCGATATAAGAGGTCGTGATGGGCAGTCTCTAAAAGAGGAATGGCAGAAAGATATTAGGACTATGATGGGTCTTCAGGTACACGGTTATCCTAACTTATTCACTACCGGCGCCCCATTGGCTCCTTCGGCAGCTTTATGTAATATGACGACCTGCCTGCAACAGCAAGCGGAGTGGATAAATGATTGCATTTCGTATGTTTCAAATGAAGGAAAGAATGTTATTGAGCCTAGTCGCACAGCTCAAGATGAATGGGTCGCCCACCACGACGCAATGACTAATGAAACTCTCGTAGCGAAGACAAATTCTTGGTACATGGGTGGTAATGTGGAAGGTAAGCCGCGACGTTTGCTGTCGTACATAGGCGGAGTTGGAAATTACCGAGACAAGTGCCTTGAAGTAGCTGCGTCAGGCTATAAAGGATTCGAAGTCAGATAATCTTGATGAGAAAGTCAAGTAACTGCTCGTATTAGCACTGCCTACTTGAGAGACACAACCGATTAGCGGTATCTTATCAGTTGATCTGACAACTGAGATAGGGGAAATATCATGATCAAGGTGGTGTCTGTGATAAAACGACGGTCTGACATGTCTGTTGAAGCTTTTCAAGATTACTGGGGCAATCAGCATTCTCAGCTTGTCATTCAGTTGCCGAGTTTGAAAAGATACGTACAGTCTCACACACGGTTATCAGGGTATAAAAACCAAAATCCCGCAGTCGATGGAATTTCGGAGCTCTGGTTCGACGATACTGATGCGCTTGTTGCTCTCCAGAATTCATCTTTGCTAGGTAAGGTAGCTGACGACGAAAAAAAATTTATCGATACGAGCTCGCAGATTCAATTACTAGTTGAAGAGCACGTGATTAAAGATGGCAGCATAGCCGATGGTGGCGTTAAGAACATTGAGATTGTGCGCAGAAAATCGGGCATGCAGGTTGAGGCATTCCAGAGGCATTGGCGAGAGACCCATGGACCATTGGGTGCGGCGATACCTCAAGTAGATCGATACGTACAAAACCACGCACGACTATCATCCTATCAGGGCGGGAGGGAGCCTCAAATTGATGGGCTCGCGCTGACATGGTTTGACGACGTAGATGCGATGCGGGCTTCTGCCAAAACGCCAGAGTACGACCATACCCGCGCTGACGAGGATAATTTTGTTACGGTTCCCTTAGACTTTGTCATCGCTACTGAACACGTTATTTTAGAGTGAATTAAATTAGTCCTCTTATCTATGATTTGTATTTTTAACAGAGTGGTATCACTTGTTCCGCGAAATCCTTTGCCGCCTCTCTCAGGTTGGCTAGTGGCGGTAGGAGACTTACTTCATTCAATCCATGCTTTCCGGCAAGGTTGATTTTTTCAGCAATTTCTGCAGGGCTGCCTACCAGAGAAGTTCCCTCTATCATTTCGGGAGTAATGAATTTTTTTTCACCAGAGGTGTAAAAGCTACAATGCCCCTCGTGTATGAGCTGATGGGATTTTTCCTTCGGCACAGGAAAGTTGTCAACGTGATCGCAGTACTCTTCCCAGATACTTTTCATGTAATCGGGGACCACGTTGTCGTCTTTAGTATATCGCCATATCTCATAGACAAAATGCAGTGCTGTTACTGCCCACGAGCCAGCTCGCTCGATCACCGCATTGTCACTGAGCTGTTCCCCAGCCTTTAAGATAACCGCGTTTGTTAAGGTTGTTGTATGAAAATCCCGAGTGTTCCTTTTGGCGATTTCTGCGCCTTCGGCCACATGCTTAAGGTTGAAGTCTAAAACTGGGATCTGCTCATTGAAGATAGAGCAAAGTCCGTCTCCATACATCCCAGCTGTGCGGAGTGCTCTGGGTCCATTGGCAGCAACGTATATAGGGATAGGCGCTTCAATGTTTCTAAAACCATCGCCATGCTCTTGCCAAACTATTGAGGTAGTTTTGCCGTTATAGGTATACTCAGTCTCTTCGCCATGCAACATGGCTCGAACTACTTTTAGATATTCTCTAAATTCATTAATCGGTATTGGATCTTGGCCCATTACTCGCATCGCTGTGTGACCAGTACCTATGCCAAGAAAGACTCTGCCTGGAGCTAACGCATTGATAGAGGAAATTGCTGCAGCGGTAGTTGGAGCAATTCGCGTGCCTGCGATGGCTACTCCGGTTCCAAGCCTGATCTTTGATGTATTCTGGGCAGCCAGGGCCATTGTCGCGTAGCAGTCGGACCACATCATCTGAGTGTCCGGTATCCAGGCGGCGTCGTAACCTAGATCTTCTAAGTACTTTATGAAATGCCAATCTGTTATGCGCGTTTGAACCGTTAAGCTAAAATCCATTTTAATTTCCCCCTAATTACTCACCCTATGTTAGATACTTATATAGTGATATTTATGCGGTTTTAACACAAGCTCAAATCGATTGCCGAAGATTATTGCTATCCAGAAAATTTTTTAGATTGCTGAAGACGAAGTTAACGTCGGCGATAATCTCGACCTGTCGCGCTACGCATGTCGCCAACATCAAAATCTTCCATACTAACATCGTTAACGTTGACGCGAACCAGAGCTTGTATAGTGGTACAACGGTTGGTTTGTATATCTATCGAGGAGAAAGCGGTGAGAATTGGTGCGCCACTTCCTTTGTTACCATCAAGATGATGATCTGGATGAGAATACGCATTTATTGCGAATTTCCACAGCACATTATTCTGCTTGTATAGTTTCCAGATCAAGGGTAAATGTGTTTGTTTGTCTAAAAAGAAAACTCGTTTTGCGACTGCCACCTCCGGATCTTTGGTATGACCTTCTAGAATAAATATTTCTCGTAGTTGCCAACTTACCTTGGGAAAGCAGCTTGCTCTTCCGGTAAAGTCGGTGTGCCAATAGTTGTATCTTTTGGATTTAAGCGTAGATGTGGTGGCTTGAGCATGGTTATACATCGGCAATAGCATAAATGTGCGACCTTTGTATTTCCACGATAAATCCGTTAGTTTGCCCGTGTAGCCAAGGAAGTCCTTAGCTGTAACATCGCTACCAAACATTGACTCTTCACTAGAAAATGAAGCAAGCGTCTGTGTTCTGCCCAACTGGGGAATATAAACCCACCCATTCAATGGTTTTGATTCGTCTCTATTAGCGAATACCAATGCTTGCGTTCCATCATAACTACCCGCGTCTATAGCCTCTAGTCGGAAAGCGCCGTAGGCATCCTCTACATTATTCATTAGGAATGGTTTTGGATCTCGAATATGCCGGTACATAAAACGCATCAGTTTCGCTTTAAATCGCATTTCAAATTCAATTTTCTCAGAACGCCAGTCAATTAGTTTCCAGTGCATCTCGGGGATATCGCCATTATCCCCTTGATAAGCGTAGCGCATATTCCAAGCCAGTTTACTGCCCGCGAAAGGGTCCTTTATAGCCAGTCTTTCTGGAAATGGTAAACCTTGTGAGAAGTTTTCTAACACGCCCTCATTATCGGAAATAGTTGCCTCTCCACCAAAAGTTCGGGTAGCGTCAGTGAATAACTGGTGAGGTCCAAAGCTGCTCGGAGCAC
>CACEAA010000009.1 GCA_902557415.1 uncultured Pseudomonadota bacterium
AGTGACAGAAAAATGTGATTGGTCAAAAATTTGAGATATTTTAGCATGACTCAGAGCCCTCTCTAGTTCTCTAATCAGTATCGTTGCTGTAAACCAAGACGAGATTATTCTAAGCGAGTTGCCCGCTAAAACATCTCTTTGGGCATCGTACACCCGCTTGTTTTATTATCTAAACAACTATTTCTCAGCATACGCCCCAAAAACTCAATTATCAATTTTTTGGAGAGGCGTTGAGGTATGCTAAGCTAATTATACTTTACATTACGGGGAGCCTAGAAAAATGTCGATAGCAGCAATCCGAACACCTGACGAACGATTCGCTTGTTTGCCTAATTTTCCCTACAGTCCTAACTACACCGAGTCATTGCCTGGATACCAAGGGCTCCGAATGCATTACGTAGATGAAGGTCCCGCTGACGCAAAACATACCTTTCTTTGCCTACACGGAGAACCAACTTGGAGCTATTTATATAGGAAAATGATACCAATTTTTGTGAACGCAGGAGGGCGGGTAATAGCGCCAGATTTTTTTGGCTTTGGACGTTCAGATAAACCCATCAATGATTCGGATATTACATTTTCATTTCATCGAAATTCACTTTTACGATTAATTGAACAACTCAATTTACAAAATATCACGTTAGTTTGCCAAGACTGGGGCGGCATCCTGGGCCTCACCCTACCCGGTAGCATGACAAATAGATTTAAACGCCTCATTGTAATGAATACAGCTTTACCAGTAGGTGAATCGCTTGGAGAAGGCTTTGAAATGTGGAAATCTTATGCTGCGCAATTTAACGATGTTTCTGTTTCTGGCCTTTTAGCAGCAAATTGTCCTGGTGTTTTAGACTTGATGGATATTGCTGCTTATGCCGCCCCCTTCCCAGACGCTACTTATAAAGCCGGTGTAAGACGCTTTCCCGAGTTAGTTGCGGTAAACCCCGGTATGGAAGGCGTGAAGTACGCAGAGGACGCTAAAAGATTTTTATCTACTGAGTGGAATGGACAATCTTTCATGGCTGTTGGATCACTTGACCCATTTTTCGGGCAGTCAATCATGGACAACCTGAGGAGCACCATAAAAAACTGTCCGAATCCTGTGGTCTTTAGTGATGTGGGCCATTTTGTTCAGGAGTGGGGTGAAGACGTTGCTAAAAAGGCTCTAAAGCATTTTGATACTACCTAACGAGGTTAACGTACCTGCTTTTAAATTTGTCTTCCTTGATACTGATAAATGCCGAAATTTCCCCGCATTCCGCTAATAGTTGGGTGATTTATATCACCCACTGAGAATACATCATCACTATTTTTAGTCTGTATTATATATTCACGCACGATATCCCAAATGAGTCTCCCAGAGGGAAAATCTCCTACTACCGCCCAACCACTCACATTGTAACTCTCATATGGAAGCAGAGATCGCGCCGTTTTAAGAAATTTCACATCACTTATCCTATTTCCAAGACGATTTTTGGGAGAAATCGTATAAGATAGGCCACCCACCCGAACCATGTCGCCACCCGACTGTAAGTACGGATCAGACTCAAATAAATTATCGGCCACCTGTTCCAAAACTTGAATTATTTGACTACCATTCATTTTTTGTGTGTACGTTTCGCCATAAGTAGTAGCGCATTGGTTCATCACATCGCGCATGGTGATCCACTCGCCCGCTAACAAAGTGGTGCCCCAACGAAATCCTGGGGATAGCGATACATCGCTGGCATATTCATACTCAAGCGCGTTGCAAATTAATTGATCCCAAGATCCCATAAAATTGCCTCTTCGGTAAAGCAAGTCAGAAGTTTTAGCCAATTTTTCATTTAATATCGAGTCGAACGACTTCCCAACTCTATCTTGATTACAAGAGTAAGTTGCTGAACGGCTCTCAATAATATTGTGATCGTAGACTCGATTATTTAAACGTTTGATAAACTTTTCGACGGTGGGGTCAGGAGCTATCAATCTGTCAAAAACTGGCGCCATTTGATACCTAATACCATTCACCCTGTTATTTTTGATATCGAGGTCCATAACTCCGATAAATTTTCCATTCGAACCGGCATTAGTTACAAGACATGTTTTACCATTGGGACTTTCAACCTCCACAGGCAGTGGAATACCGTCATGGGTGTGTCCTCCTAGTATAGCGTCGATATCTGAAACACGGCTGGCCAACTTAAGATCAACATCCATCCCGTTGTGTGACAGTAGAAATATTCCAGCGGGCTCATACTGTCTTTTGATGTCTTGTACTAATGTAGTTAGATCTTCCTCTCTAATACCAAACGACCAGTCGGGAAAAAACTCGGGAGGATTTGCATTTGCAGTTCTAGGAAACGCTTGCCCGATCACTGCTATTTTCTCTCCAGCAATTTCCCTAATGGAAAACGGTTTAAATGGGTAGCCGAAATCTTCGTCAAAAAGACCTACCCCATTTTGCCTACGCACTAAATCAAAATAATCATCTTCAAATAAGCTATCTTCTTTAATCCGCAAATTTTGACTCAGAAACTCACCTGAGAACAAATTCAGATTCGACAAAACTTCTTCTTGGCTGTAAGTGAATTCCCAGTGGCCAGTCATCAACTGTATCCCTAAAATATTCGATACCTCCACCATATCTTGTCCGCGCGTCCAAAGCGACGTTGCAGAACCTTGCCATAAATCACCACCATCAAGTGTAAGCGTGTTCGCCACGCCACCTGCCTGTGATCGGAATCTATCAAAAAGTGTTTTTATATTGGAAAGACCACCCATTTTCCCAAATCTATGAGCATTTTGTTGAAATTCGTGACACGTATATGCATAAGCTTCCAACGTACCTGGTTGAATAGACAATTTATCGATAAGGGTAGTGCCGACTATATGAGGAAGCATATTACGCGAGCTACTAACTCCAAGGTTAACATTAGGCTCCCTAAAGTAAATTGGATTGAGCTGGGCATGAATATCCGTCGTGTGCAACAACCGAACTTGTCCCACCATGGGAAAATCATAAATGTCTTCATTCAGAAAATCTTGTGGCTCTGAAGCCATTAAAGAATAAATAGAACCAGATAAACTCCCTGTCGCAGCCAACCCGAGAGACTTAATGAGTGTTCGACGAGAAAGTTTATTATCCATAAATTGCCACCACAAAAATTTCACTCCCCAAAAACGTCTTCATCACTCGAATTCCATCTCTCTGAAGATACGCCCAGAGTTCTGCCTCGCCAATTCAAAGTATGTGTCTAAATATGAATACTTTGTTTGATCGATACTATAAGCATCTTGCAGTTCTCCTCCATTATCTATTATTTGACCTATTTCACTGCGCATATACTGCAAATAATCGCGCGTATACTTGGTGACTTTAGCATAATCCGTGGGTCCGCCGTGTCCTGGGATCACTATATCTGCCCCTAAGTCCAGGAAGGCTGCCCAGGTATCAATCCACCCGTCTGTATCGGTATATTCGAATATCGGTAACATTCTCTGATGGAATGCCACATCACCGCTAATCACCAACTTTTTAGCAGGTAACCACACTACAATGTCTCCTGGACTATGAGTTGGCCCAAGGTGAAGTGCCTCTATCCTGACTCCGCCCAGCGTCACAACAAATTCAGACTGGAAAGTGATGTCTGGCTCAGAAAGCTTGGTACCGGAAAGTTTATCTCTTCGGCTATCGAGGAGACCATTTAAAATTTGAGCTCCCTTTTTTTGAATCTCGCCAGCCGCATCAATGTGAGCGACTACTTGAGCCCCTTGCTCTTGCCAGTAGCTTGAACCAAGCATTGCATGTCCCTGGCCATTTTCGAGTATCACGTATTTCACTGGCTGATTGGTCAAGTTCTTAATCTCATCATGCAGTGCTTTTGCTAAAAGATAATTCTCACCCGCGTTTACTACTACAACCCCCTCATCTGTAATAATAAATGTAAGATTATTGTTATGTCCTGAATTAAAATAATCTCCTGGGCCAGTAAACCCAATTGCAGACCAGACCTTTGGAACAACTTTTTGCGGGAGCCTATAGAGCATTGATCTCGGCGCATTATCTCCCTCCAGAGGGAGGCCCTTACTCTTCCAGTCTAGAAAACCATCGGAATAATTTTTGACATTTGTGTAACCCATTTTCATTAATGCCACGGCGGCAAATGGACTCCTCTGGTTGGTGTCACAAAAAACTACTATCGGATGATCTCTATCAAGAACTCGCTCTGGGACCTTATACTCAAGCCAACCGCGTTCAACATTGTATAATCGCGGCAAATCAATAGTTCCACCTTGTTTATCTATTTCAGATGGCGTCCTTACGTCAATATAAATTGGTGGATTAGTACTCTGAGAGATACGTAATAATTCTTCAGTATTTATATTTATTATTTCGGGCAATGCCTTACCTACTAAAACGTGTCCATCCATTATTTGATCTGACTTCGCACCAAAAGAAAAAAATATTACAAATAAAAAATTTAAAACTAAAATTTCTTGCTTAGCCACCATGCACAACCTCAATACAAAAACTGGCGATACCAAATAATTCTTAGCTAACTGAAGCTACACTAAAAATATAAAAGGCTTGAATTAGTATCTCTAATCGTACTTTAATGAACCGCTAAATCAAATAACCACTTAACCTCGGATCGCGCAACTGATGAAAAGAAAAAAGTTTCAGAATAAACAATTTTCTTCATGGGTTTTTTTAACAGTAATCCTATTCACATCGATGGTTGCCAAATCATTTGACACGGATAGAGAACAGAGAATAGCCTCACAAACTCTGCAAACCCTCTTTCTGGGAGAACCAATCTGGCTAAAACAAGATAAGTCAGCGCAGTCTTTTTTAGGTTTGGTGACATTAAGCGACGAAAATAATTATAGTATCCTAATGATCCATGGCACGGGACAAGGTCCTGACACCCCTTACGTAATTGGTCCCATGCGCGAATTCCTGTCTGAAAGTGGTTTTGAAACACTCTCGATCCAGATGCCTGTTTTATCCGACGATGAAAATTACGATAATTATATAAAAGTATTTGCCGAATCCAGACGCCGGGTCGGACAAGGAGTTAAGTTCTTGCGAGAAACTAACCCTAACTCAAAAATCGTTATTTTAGGGCACAGCATGGGGAGTACTATGTTAATGGACTGGCTTTCTAATAACGATTCAGCAGATGTCTCTGGATTCGTTGCTATTGGATTGGGATCCACTAATCAAAAAAAATTGAGCAGTCGGGTATTCTCTTCTGGAGACCTTAATTTGCCGATATTAGATATATTGGGTGAGAATGACTACGACTCGGTGTTGTGGTCAGCACCTCTGCGAAAAAACGCCATACTCGCGACCCATAAAAAATCGGCCCAAATAGTTATCGAAAAAGCAGATCATTTTTTTGCTTCCCACGAGGAAACCATTGCGCTGTCTATTATAACGTGGATAAAAAACCTATAGAACCGACGCGCTGGCGAACTTAGTTCGAAGTCTATTCAATTACGCGGCGCTTCCAGCCATCCTCTTCTCTCGTAGCTTGTGCCAGCGCAGCATCGCTTTGTGCAAGACCCTGCGAAAGCAGACTTAATGCCTGCGCCTTGTTACCTGCCTCATACTCTTCACGAGATCTTCTGAGAATTTTTTCCGTATCACGCCACTCATAACCTATTAGAGCAGCTCTTAGCCGCAAATCTTCTGCTTTTTGCCATTGAGTATCAAAATTCAACTGAGTCGTCTCAGCGCTCAATAATGTCATCAAACCGACGCCAAAACATATCATAAAAAGTCTCTTATAAGCGCTCATCTTCGCGTACTGGGGCCATTGAACTTAAGACCATTACTCATGTAACTTAAAAAATATTCAAGATTTTTATACTGTTCGCTCTGGCCAGCTAAAGGCTTTGCACGCACTTGGCTGTTGCATCCGCTAAATCGTCGGTGCAAAGTTCCTATAGAGCCCCATTTAAACCGGTACACAGGAAAATTAGATACGTGGCCTAAGCTAGGGCTTAAAATTTCAGCTCGAATACGCATTCCCGAAGAAGCTACGTGACAATCGACGCAGGCAAAATTAAGCTGGCCCCTTTTGCTGTAATAGTATTTTTTCCCTTGCTCGTAGGCGTTAATTGCAGCGTCACCCGAAACCTCAACCTCAATTATCTCACCTCTTGAATGCAATGCCAGATAGGCAGAAATTTTGGCTATATCGCCCGTCTTATACTTAAGTGGCTGTTCGCCGTGAGACACCCGACAATCATTGATCGCTAACTCAAGGGTTACCACTGTATTTCTGTTTACATCAAAATAGGGATAATTCTTTTTACTTCTTTTACCATCAACGAAACAGTCACTATACGACGATCCGTCTGAGAAAACTGTCTCATTAAAAAGTATCTCGCCCTCGTCTATAGCGATACCATAGGGCGGAAACTCCTCAATTTCTAGCCATTGTTGCCGACGCTTTTGGTCAAGGGCATACACGCCGTTGATAAAGTCACCAACCGGTATTTCAGGGAACTTTTTATAGAAATAATTTTTAAAGGCGGTTTGATCAGAAGCTGGGTCAGCCCACACCGCGCACGAAAGAAAACAGTATATGAAAATAGCGCTAAATATCCTCAAACACATGACGGGAAACTCCCCAACAAGTTCTAGGAAAATTACTTCACGATAAAGTCACCGGAGTCGGTTTCTCCCTTACTATCAATAGAAGTAAAATTCAGTGTATCGCCGACCTGAGGTCCCTTTATCTTAAAAGACAAATAAGGATTTTTCGAAACTGCTGGCCCCAAGTTAGTCCGAAAAACCTCTTCACCATTCCAATAACAGGTCGCTTCAGTAATATGGTACGCGGGAACCTTCTCCCCTGTAGTCGCGTCAACACGAAGACCGGTCTCCATGATGTGTTTCATCAGAACCTTGACTTGAACAACGTCCCCACGCATTTTTGCTTTACCTTTAATCGCCATAGCTACTACTCTTAACCACCACAGCCACCAATAGTAACTTTCACTTCTTGCGTCGCAGTATAAACATTCCCGTTCGCGTAGACCGCAGCCACAACATTGGATGTTTCGCCCATTTTTATCCTTGTCGCTACCGATGCAACTGCATAGGGAGTTAATTCAAAAGTCGCAGCCAGTGGGTTAGGATTACCCTCTACATAAACACTAATGCTTTCAACATCCTCAATAGCGGTGGAAACTGTTACCGGAACTACGGCTCCATTTTCAGCTATTTCGGGGACCTTTAACTTTACCCGATCACTATCTTGTGGTGCTTGACCATAAAGTTCGGAAATAGCGTCATTAACCGCCTCACTGTTAAAAGCATCTTTCGGCCAAGCCGCAAACAGTTGACTCGGGATCACCGAAAGCGCACCTAGGTAAGCAAACCAACTAAGTACAGTTCGTCGTGACAAGTTCGTCAAATTCATATTCTGGTCCCGCCCAATCGTTAGGTTCTGTATACTTTCTATAGAGTATACAAGTATTCTACTATTTTATGGATCTGATCTTCCGTCAGAATACCATGCAATCCAAAGGGTGGCATTATCGTATCTCGATTATTCGCCAATGGATTTGAAATTTGAGCAACTAGTTTTTTCTTATCAGGAAATCGACTTTTCATGGAGAACAGTGAAGGGGCAGTGTTTCCAGAAAACGGCCCGTTATCTATCGCATGGCATGCCAGACAATTTCCCATTTTTCTATCTAAAGTTAATCGCTTACCTGCAGCAACCCTTTGCTCAAGCACACTCCCTGCCCACCCATTAGTGCAAAGCAATAATACTATTAACAAAAAAACTGACTTATCTCGTTTAATCTATATCTCCCTCACTCAGCATATAGTCTACTGCCGCCTTCACCGATTCATCAGTGAGACTTAAATTACCACCTTTAGCCGGCATATAACCCTTCTCACCCAGATATCCATTTAATGCATTGTGATAAAGTACTTCTTTACCTTTTTCTTCACGCTGCCGCCAGTCCTCTTTATCACCGAAAATAGGTGCCCCCGCGACACCTGCGTCGTGACAAATAATACATGCTTTTTTGTATGTCTCGATAGCTAAGGCGTTCTCCTCATCCGACTCAGAACTATCTTGCGATGCAGCGGGAACCAAATTACTGAGGTGCCCTACAGGCGTGACGCCCAGATCAGCAGCACTCCAAGAAGATATCTGTTCAGTAGTCAGGCAGTTAGTCATGCACCGAGAATTAAGTACTTCAGGCCTAGGATCAATGAAAAAACCTTTTTCGTTAGGTAAGGTTATTGTGGGCAGATTGTGTTTCGTCAATACAAAGTCGTCGTCGACCTGGTCATTCAAATAAAGTACGTACGCAGTAAGAGCATAAACCTCGTTATCAGTTAATGACTGAGGCTGCAAAAAGGGCATCGCTCTATGAATGTAATCCCATAATGTAGACACATAAGGCCAATAAGAACCGACAGTTTTTTCAGGTTTCTCTTCCGTTAAGGTCCCAATACCGCCTGCTATCACGGGCCAACGGTCCTCCCCTTCCCCAAAAACTCCGTGACACGAAGCGCATTTTTCCTCATACAATATTTCTCCAGACTCGACACTCCCGGAGCCCTCGGGTAAACCGAATCCATCAGGTCTGATATCTATATCCCAGCCAGCAATTTGCTCGGTAGTTGGAGAATGTCCAATATTAAAGCGGGTCTCTGCGTGCACAACATAAATCATGAAAACAGCCCACAACAGCATCCCGAGTAAAACCGAGAATTTAAGTGTTTTGAACATTCTTAACTTCACCAGTCGCTAAAACTTGCCAAGTATGGATCGAGTTCTTGTGATAAATAGAATTAACTCCTCTCACTTCGCGTAACTGCGCCAAGGTCGGTTGCACGTACCCCGTATCGTCAATTGCTCGACTTTGTATCAAAGCTGGTGATCCATCCCAACTCCAATCTAAGCTAAATCGAGTAAGGGCCTTGTCTAAAACTAACCCTTTTAACTTAGCCTCCTTCCAAGAAAATCCACCATCAAAAGAGATATCGACTTGCTTAATTTTCCCTCGTCCCGACCAAGCAACACCTTCTAACTCATGATAGCCGCGACTCTTTAAAGAATTCTCAGGACACACCGAGGTGACAACAGAATTAGTTTCTTGCACCCAAGTAAACCGTCGCGCGCGACCATCTGGCATTAGATCGGTGTATTTGGAGGTTTCCTCACGCAGGTGCCATGGTTTTTCTCCTAATTCGAGGCGTCTCAGCCATTTAATTGAGGTATTTCCTTCCCAACCAGGATTTACTAATCGTAGCGGATAACCCTGCTCAGGTCGTATCCTTTCGCCATTCTGTGCGTAAGCTACAATGACATCATTTAAAGCCTTATCAAGTGGAATACTTCGCGCCATGGCCGCACCATCTGCACCTTCGGCCAAAACCCACTTAGCTTTAGGGTCAACTCCTACCTCAGCTAGCAACGTCGATAGCCTCACACCTGTCCATTCGCTACAACTGATCATGCCATGGGTAAATTGCAATGCCTCCATTTGAGGGCCTCGCCACTCCATTCCACCATTGGCAGGGCACTCAATAAATCGAATTTCCGATACAGACGGAAATCTTACTAAGTCATCCATAGTTAAAACTAAGGGGTTACCACATAGTCCGTGGATCATCAACCGATGTTCCTCGGGATCAATATTTGGAATACCTGAGTGATGTCGCTCAAAATGTAAACTACTCGGTGTAATTATCCCCTGAAGGCTTTGTAAAGGCGAGAAACTAACTGAAGATATAGGTGTTGCGGTTAACCACGGGACAGTACGCCGTATAGCGTCTTTTTCATACTCTGAGGGAGATCCGTAAGGTGCAGCACCGACTCCCGTCCCGGTCTGTTGCATCCAAGACGGGATATTAGGCGGTAAGTTTTCACCATGCTCGGCAGCCCATATCTGATTGGCAGTCAATAGAGCACTGCCGGCTGCGACGCCCGCTCTTTTGAAAAATTTCCGACGCGATGAGTCGCCAGCAAACGCCATAAATTTCCTACCCTAAACTAACCGTAGTAGTGGCTCTACAAATATAATGATATCAGATCATCTCACTTCGTATATCAAACCACAACTGGCCTAAAAAAACGTATATATACTAATCGTGCATAATATGTGCGCTAGAAATGATTGCACAGATGTTAGTAGTCACCTACATTATCTTAGATGAATATAGGAATACTTGCGTTAGCCATAGTTCTGATCCCTACTGGTAGGTGGTTTTGGCGCGCGTGGAAAGTCGATATCCCATCTTCGCCATACCTATTTCAAATATCCTGGGCCGCGGGGCTAGTCTTAGGACTCCTCACCAACCAAGGTGGAGCAGAAAGTACAGCTGCCAATTGGGCTATCGGTCTCGGATCAGTGCTCCTCTATCTGTCCTTTACTGGGGCTCAGAAGGTCAGCACGTCTTCAATTAGAGTAGGTGATAAAATTCCCCATTTTGAGGGCATAGACAGCGACGGCAAATCCTTTAGTAGCGATACTCTAGAAAACAAAAGAATAATAATTAAATTTTTTCGAGCGCACTGGTGACCTTATTGTGTCGGCGAGTTGCGTCGATGGGAAGCAATGCGACCGTTACTTGATGAGTTTCATGTGACGTTAATAACCGTGTCCACCGATACCGTAAATGAAATAAAATTAAGTAGGAAAATGCACGGTTTAAAAGGAACAATGTTAGCAGATAACAAACTTAAAATTATCAATCAGTTCGGTCTGAAAAATCAGAACATCAATAACTTTAGAATGCCCTTTCGACCAGGGTTACCCATACCTACCACACTTCTCATAGATGACACTGGTACCGTGATCTGGAAAGACGATACCAACCAATACAGCAAAAGGTCTGACCCTGAACGCATCAAACCTATTCTTGAAAAACTGTTGTCCTAAAAAGTACTCTGGTCTAATCCTGTAATAACTAACATCATAGAGAAGAGTCGAACATTGGTCGCTATCGATAATTTCTATATTGTAGCTAGGGAGCAAGGCGCCGAGAATCCTTCCATACCAACCTGGGCTAACTCCGATATCAACCCGGCACAATTAGCGGCACGATCTGGCGAGGTCACAAAAAAAGAGATCTCTAACGTACCCGGCGCGTTCCAACTTCTGAACTTTCTATCTAAACCTGAGTGCGATAAATTAATCCAAATATCGGAAGCACTGGGTTACTTGGAAGACGCGGCAGTCTCGCTACCCAGAAAGATAAGGCATAATTGCAATGTGACATGGGTCACGGACGAAACCACCACTGATCTGCTTTGGGAGCGAAGTAAACTATTCTTTTCACTAGAAAACAATCTCACTAAAAAAATTTTCCCGATCGGACTCAACGCTCGCTTTCGCTTTTATCGATATCAGACAGGTGATTACTTTGGTCAACATACTGACGGAGCCTGGCCAGGAAGCAGGGTAATGAATAAACAACTCATTGCAAATGGATATAACGACCGTATTAGTCAGCTCTCATGCATAGTATTTTTGAGTGATGGTTATATAGGCGGTCGGACTGAGTTTTATCCTCAGACAGAGCCAAGCGAAAAAATTAGCGTTAAGACTCCACTTGGAGCGGCTTTGTGCTTCCCTCATGGCGCACACCCTCAGCATTGTCCGCATAGCTCTGAAAAAATTACTGCTGGGGTTAAATATATTATCCGTACCGACGTACTGTATTCCCCGAACTAAACAATTCGAGCGGGTTAATTGTCGTCGACCATACCCGATCATTCAGTTAAAATATGCCGAAAGTCTAAAATTTTCACATACGCTAGTCGCGAGAACGAATAAGGAATTTTGATCATGAAAGTTGGCATATTTAGCTTTAATACTGAGTACACTATTCGCGCAGATGAACTTGCAGTTGAGGCTGAAAATCGAGGATTCGACTCAGTCTGGTTTCCCGAGCACACGCATATTCCCTCGGGACGAAAAACCCCTTATCCGGCAGGCGGAGAGCTGCCAAAAGAATATATTCACATGTCAGATCCATTTATTAGTTGCATGGCAGCGGCTCAGGCAACGCAAACCATCAAAGTTGGCACCGGAGTCAGCCTTCTGCCACAGCACGAGCCACTTGCTATGGCAAAGACAGTGGCGACACTAGACAGACTTACTAATGGGAGATTCCTATACGGAATTGGCTCAGGTTGGAACGCGGACGAAATGGAGAATCACGGAGCACCCTATGAAAAAAGATGGAAAGTATTAGAGGAACATCTACTCGCTATGAAAGAACTCTGGACAAAAGAGGAAGCTAGTTTCCACGGCGAATTTGTGAATTTTGATAAAGTTTGGTCCTATCCTAAGCCTCTAACGCAGCCCCATCCTCCAATTATTTTAGGTACATTTGGCTCTAAATGGGGTCGTCAACGAGTTGCAGATCTAGCAGATGGTTGGGTACCTATCGGCCTGTTTTCTGAGAACATGTATGCTGATATAGAAGATCTTAACAGTCGTCTGATAAAGAATGGAAGGGAAGCTAACTCTGTTGAGGTATCTATTTTTAGTATCTCGGCTCCCTTAACTCCCGTTGAAGAGCTTGAAGAGTACGCTAATTCAGATCTTGTAACGCGTGTGGTCGCTCGTTGTCCTACTGAGAGCAGAGATTCTGTCTTGAAGTGGATGGATGGATATGCCGACTTCGTGGAACGTGTGAGCTAAATTCCAAAGACATAGCTCGTCTTTTAGATATGCCGAAGTGCTATGTCCCAGGTGTGCAAAATTCGATTCATGCCCTCCACTATATGACGACAAGACAGGGTTGCCCCGGTGATTGACATAACCTCTCGGTCAATTCGGATCTTTTTATTATGAGTAAAGCCGGTGAATTGTGCTCTCCAGCGCTTATGCCGCACATCACCCCCGTAACTTTCTCGATAATTTAAGATCTCGATACCCTTGATGGACCCAGTACTGGATAGTGCAATCGCCAAGTCTATGTACTCATGCTTACCTATCACCTGATCAAGTAGAAACCATCCCCCACCACTCGCCTTCCATGCCGCAAGATAAGAACGTCTGACCCTGATACCTGACGCTTCACGAATGGCTTTTTTTTGCAAAGCGGTCAGTTTTACTCTTGTTTGCGTAAGTTCTTCACCACCAAAAAGAATCTTTTGTGCTTGATCAACCGTAAGGTACTCTCTAGCAGAAAGCTGAGAGCCGAATAAAAACATGCCCCCGGCGGAGGCAAAATAAGAAGCAATGGACCGAGTAAAAGTTCGTCGATCCATTGCTATCTCTAATACGCTAAACAGTTACTAGAACTGGAAACCAAGTCCCAAGTTCACGCCTGTCTGTGTACCATTTTTTGAGGTCGGAGCATCTTCAAATTGCCCATCAATCTTGAAAACGACATTTGGTGTTGGCCACCAGTTAGCGCCGACAGAGAACATTTCATGCTTAACATATTTCTTGATTGCTCCGGTAGCTGAACCACCATCTCTTTCATCAAATTCTTCGTAACGAACGAACAATCCTAACTCACCTGGAATACCACCACCCAAGTCAAATCTGTAAGCAGGTTCTACGTACCAGCCCTCGACTTCACTAGCACCCCATAGGCCTGGATCGAAGCTCTGCGAGCTATCTTTCCCAAAGTCCCATCTCGCATACAGCGCTCTCAAGCCAAGACCCGACGAGTGCTTATAATCTATATGCGTTTCTATCAAATATGCGCTCGCTTCAATGGCGTCGTCAGTACCTGTGTAATCGTTTTGATAATCAACAGTGAACGCCAACTCTAAACCCGGCACCCCTGTGTAGGTCATACGACCTAATATCGCTATATCTTGGTTTTTACCATTAGCAACCTTTTGGCGCCCGCTTCTTACCCGCATGGCACTACTACCACTGGTTGGAACCTTCAAGCCGGTATGGGCAAATAAGTTATAGTTTATACCTGGTACAACCTGACCCCAAAAACCAGCTCCGGCCTCAGTCCAGGTACTAGGAATAATTTCAGCCTCAACCATATTACGTTCCACACCATAAAATGTAGTCGGCTCATGTGTTAAGTTCATAATACCTACAGGAAGAATATCTGCACCAGCTCGAAAGTGGTGATTTGCATTTAGATCGAGCTCTAACCAAGCAAGCTCAACCACAACATCACCTTCTCGTCCATCACCAGCCCAGCTATGCTCGAACTCTATTTCAGATGCAAAACGAGACCAACTATTAAACTCGTGACCAACGAATAAAACTAAGCGGTGAAAGTCTGTCTTATCGGTATCAGAAGTTGAACCATCTTTACCGTTGGTATGGTTACTATGAAGCTCCCCATACCCACCGACAGAAGTTCGTTCAGCCCATGAAGCCGCTCGTGCTTTTCGCTTGTTGGACATTGGCGACCAACGCGAACCCCCAGCCCCAACTGCGTCAGCCCCTTGGGGAGTATTAGTCGTCATTGAGACAGCCTCTTCACCTGTAGCCTCATCCAACTGAGCCTTAAGTTCAGCAATTTCTGCTTGCTGCGCCTCTAACATCGCCATAATTTTTAAAATTTTATCCTGATCGTTCTCTTCAGCCGACACAGCAGCAGAGAAGCCAATCGCCAGGAGCAATATAAGAAAATTGTTAACATATCTCATTGTTTCATCACCATTTAATTTGAAGTTCCAGCAGGCGCTCCCAACCTAACTATTAATATAAATAAGAATCATTATCAATATTGACATCTATTTTACTAAAAGTCAAAATATGTAACTTGAAAGGCTCCTTTTTGTTGTATAAAAACAACAAAAATACAATGTAATGCATTTAGATTTATCGTCGGGAATATTTTCGAAGCATTCCGTCAGGTGGCGAAACTAGCAAATGATGTTATTCTTGATTGGATTAAATTGTGTGCGATAAGCTTCTGTTGCAACCTTATATCATTCTAAAGCCAACCATTGAGACGCCTCTAAATTATCAAAACTACCTTTAATAAGCTCTGGAGAAAACAAATAACTCGACCTTTTAATAATACGTGCGTATCGCTAGTCTTCCTTAAGCTTGATTTTCGGTCGGAGAAAAGACGGAATTTGTTTATCGGCTCGCGTGGCAATCATGAGTAAGTTGGCGAGGTGCCAACCTCATCTAGGTACCTATGTAGAGATAAGTGTTTCGGGCGATGTGAACGAAGATGAACTAATTTCTGCCAGTAATGCTGCATTTTTAGCGATAAATCGTATTCAATCCCTAATGAGCTTTCACGATAAGGAAAGTGAGTTAACTCGTATGAATCGATATGCAGCCCGTGAGCCAGTACCTGTCTCATTTGAGACTAAATTTGTCCTTGAAAAAGCCTTATATCTCAGCGATAAAACCGATGGTTTGTTTGACATCACAGTCGCACCAAAGCTGGTGGCAAACGGTGTATTACCCGATCATAATTTTGATTCCTCCCCTACCGGTACTTGGAAAGATATTATAATTGTGGACAACGAAGTCACATTTATAAAACCCCTGTTACTTGATCTCGGTGGTATTGCAAAAGGATACGCTGTTGACCAAGCCATAAATGCGGTTGATGACGCCATCGATATCACCGTAAACGCAGGTGGCGACCTACGCATGCGCCCTTGGCATGGAAAGCAAGTGAAAGTAAGGCATCCCAGATCGCCTCACTCGCAGTCTAAACAAATAGAAATGAGAAATTGCGCGCTCGCAACTAGTGCTAATTATTATAGCGAAAATGGCAGCTTGATAGTCCTAAATGATCCCAGTGCACCAGTTAACCTTAATAAAAATATCTCAGTGAGTGTGTTCGCTGAGAATTGTCTGCTGGCCGACGCTCTGACCAAAGTTGCTTACCTGAATCCTAGTATGATAAAAAAGTCGATATTTCCAGATGTCGAGTTTATGACGCTAGACAGCAATAATGTTATTAATTGGTATTAGACGTGTCCAAGATTGGCTTCAGAATTCCTTTAACTTATAGAGCTATTCTTTTTATTGGATTGGCCAGTTCGTGGTGCACAGGTCTGATATTTTATTACATGAATAACTGGGTGACCGTCGAAGGTGCATTCGGTCCAATGAAACACCCAGCACAGCAATTTGTCATCATGGGACATGGGGCGGCAGCGTTTGTCATGCTTATGTGCTTCGGAGTTTTAGTCGTCAACCACCTCCCCTCCGCATGGCGTTTACGTAGGTCACGTTACCTCGGTATCACACTAACCACTTTATTTTCATTCCAAATAATCACCGCCTATATTCTCTATTATATTGCCGGCGAAGAAAGTCGAGCTTTAATTTCGAATTTACACGCACTTTCCGGAGCTAGCATACCTATCATACTTGTAGGACACATAATTAGAGGCCGAATGCAAAGACGATTGGCTCCCTCCCAACCGCCCTAATCAAGGTAAATATTTAATAATTGCTCAATCAAAGCATCAAAATGTAAGCGAAACAACATAGTAGCCAAAGTATTCGGAGAAAATTTATGACAAATGATATCGTAGCTATCAACCAAGTGTTAAATGAATATTGCCATACGGTGGATCGAAGGTCCGCACGAGAAGTGTCCAAGCTCTTCTCTCCAGATGCCCTATTAAAACCTTACTTCGACGACAAGTATGACGTGATCGGTCGCTCGGAAATCGAAAGATGGTATGAGCATTACATAGAAAATTTTAGAAGACATATAAGGCATTTAAAGCACATGATTGTCTCCCCGATGATTAAAGTGGAAACCGATCAGGCAAGCAGCGTTTGTTATTTTCTTGCTAGCGCAGTAAATAACGAGACCAATCTAGGCTTTTCGGCTACGGGCATCTATACTGATAGACTCAAAAAGCTTGATGGAAAATGGATGTTGTCCGAAAGATGCATAACTGTGGAGACAACCACACCAGAAATTACTGCGATAGAGACATTTCCGTCATTAGAATTTCCGAGAATACAGCCTTAGGGCTTCCCAGGATCTCTACTTTCACAAATTGCGCTATTTACTGGCAAGCGCCTCGAATCCAGCCTGCATATTAGCCGTCAATTCCTTCAATGACTCCCTGTCCCCAATGAAATCGAGGTAATCCTTTAGAGCTGGGGTATCTCCGATCATGTCCCAACCATAAATTTTAGTCGTGTGCATTTGGGTAAAATTCAACATGAAATATGCAGTGATATCAGCAAACGTAAACGTTTCTCCTGCAATATACGGCGAAAATAACGCCAAATGGTTCAAAGCTCTCAATCCGTTTTCAATTGCCGGTCTAACCTGCTCCTTAGCGGATGGATCCACCTCCTGACCGAAATAAACTGCCCCGATATGCCGTCGTGCTGGGGCATCGAAATAAAGTTCTATGACTCGTATGATCTCTTTTACTTTCGCCCTTTGCCAAGGGTCAATCGGGTAAAGCCTTGGTTCGGGACTTATATCCTCCAGGTAGTCATATATCACATTAGTTTCAGTAAGTATCTCGTCGCCTATCTCGATCCAAGGCACTTTACCCATAGGAGACTGAGCTAAAACAGCCGCATCCTGACTAGGAAATATGGTAATCTCCTCAAATTCGACATTTTTTTCTAAGAACGCAGCTTTTGCGCTGCTAAAGTAATTACTGACTGCCACACCATATAACTTAATCATTAGACGTGTATCCTCCAACATCTAGCCATGACTGTCGCCATATCGGGCAACAATACGTTCTTTCGCGGGTGGAAAGATATTAATTTTTTCCAAATCTCCCTCAGCCCATTCAACGACTCTTTTATCCATTATATAAAAAAACAAAGGCGGAAACATCGCAGCTAAAAACATGAGCGAATAACAATATGGTAAAGCCGGAGCTTCGCTCGGTTCAGTCGATCTAAGTGCCTGATACCATCGAGTAGAGCGAATATGATGACCCGAGTGTCTCACAAAATTTAATAGCAGATTATTAGAAAAAAGCATATTGGTATTCCAAGAATGCTTCATGCTGGACAGCTCATAAGTTCCATCCGGACGCTGATCCCGCTTAAGACCATAGTGCTGACAATATTCTATGAGCGTAAGGTACCACCAACAAACATACATTTGTAAGAGTAACAAAGGCAGAACAATCCAACCAAATAAGTAGGTTAGGGAAGAGAACAAAAATATTGTTCCTAGGTACTGCTGCAATGTCTCATTTTGTAAGCTCCATGCACTGACACCTTTTTTTGCTAGACGTTCTTTTTCAAATTGCCATGATTTTTTAAAAAAGTTCGACTGACTTCTCATTCCAAACTGATACAGCGTCTGGCCCATCTGCGAACTAGCAAAGTCTTTCGGAGTAGCTACATCTACGTGGTGCCCCTTAAGATGACCAACAAGAAATTGTCCAACGCCTCCTATGGAGAGCATCACCTTACCTAACCGTCGGTTGGACCGGGAGGTTTTGTGACCGAATTCATGCCCTACGGCTAAAGCCAAACCGGATACTATACCCATAGAAACCGCTATCCCTATATAAGATGAGATAGATAGTGAGTGAGCACTCACGTACCAGCAAACGCCTATGAAATTAACTATATAAAATGGGATAGAGGCAGTTAATACTTTTACGTAGTAGTTATCTTCCTCGATAGAATCCAGGACCGACTCAGGAGGATTGTTAGAATCCTTAGGAGTAATCTGGTCTAGCAACGCAATCAGACCAAACCAGAACAAGGCAGTGGTCCAGAACAAAATAGGAGCATCTAACCAACCAGCAGCAAAACAACTTAAAGTCGGAAGCAGAGGAAGAAAAGGTTGAGTCAACCAGTGACGTCTCCTCTTATCGGTATACGGTTCGATATTTGTTACAGCTACCATTTGCAAAACTCCCCTTTAACTAGGCTGGTTGAAAATTAATGATAAATCAGTCATTAGTGACTTGTAAAGCGGCTGAGCGCGAATTTGACTTAAGGTGCGATTAAAAACAAAATCTACGAATATTTTCAACAACATTGAGTGGTAAATTTTAGTGGCGACAGAAGGGGGCCTACCTAATCCAACTGGTACATCTAATAAAAGAAAACGTGCAAAGCGGATGTCTCCGAGTGCAAGACGAGAGCAGGTAGTATCAGGAGCGATCAAGGTTTGTGCTGAGAAGGGTTTGGCTGGAACTAGCCATGCATTGGTTGCCGAGCAAGTAGGTGTTTCGACGCCTACCATTTTCTTGTATCTGCCTAGTAGAAAAACATTGATTGATACAGTCCTCGAGAAAGTAGAAGCTTATTGTATTGAATTAGTAGATGAAGCGTCCTCCGGACAAATCTCCGCGCACGGTAAATTACTTTCTATTTTAAGGGCATGGGCCATAGCAATAGACACCGATACTGACTATATCCGGGTGTGGTTAAGCTGGAGCGCGGCGGTTCACGAAGAAACCTGGCCGAAATATGTTGCGTTCCAAGACAGAATCTTAGCTAGATTCGAGCGGATTATAAGTGACGGTAAATCCAGTGGAGAAGTCCTTGAAGCAGTCAATCCTGCGTGGGCATCTCACCAAACTTACGGAAGCGGAAATATGATTGCTCAGATGAAATTCAGAGGAGTCGGTAATGAAGAAATCGATGAATTTTTAAAACAACTTATTACAAGTATGATTGGAAATATCCGAACATTAGAGGTTTTGAAATAAAAATTTCACACTCATATTAATTAGATTTACTGTATAATTATCAATTATTTATATTATTATTAATAAATTATTACCGTGTTATTTTAAGACAAATTTTTAGTTAAGAGCTTATCAAGCTCATTCGCAAATTGACGTCGGTCACTTTGAGTGATGGTTGGAGGTCCACTCGTCTGCAAACCACTAGATCTCATGGTGTCATAAAAATCTCTTAACGTGACTTTCGCGGCTATCGTCTCCAGGGAGTAGAGCTCTCCTCTCGGATTCAACGCGAAGGCTCCTTTGTCCAAGATCTCTTGCGCCAAGGGTATGTCAGCAGTTACTACGAGATCACCTGCCACAACTCTGCGCACGATCTCATTATCAGCCACATCAAATCCAGGTTTTACTTTTAGAAAGCGGATATTAGGGGAATTAGGCACGCTCAAATATTGATTTGCGACGAAAGTGACCTCTATCAACCGCTTTCGGGCGGCATTATAAAGAATCTCCTTAACTATCTTGGGACAAGCGTCCGCGTCAACCCAAATTCTCACCTCACTCGGACTCGTTTTACAAATAAAATCGGAATATATCTCCCACTATTTGGGAGATCCGTCATAAGGTATGTTTAGCTCGGTATCAAATATTAGATTTTCCTTAGTTATAAAAACTCTAGATTGACTAAAATCAATGAAACCACTCTCGTCATTGAGTAGTGCTTGAAAAGCTGCAGCGCCTTCATCAGTCTCCATAGCCGCCGTAAGTGCACCCTCGCTCCGCCACCATACTTCAGTTATACCATCGTAAGGGGCAGCCAAACCGCGAGACTCAATGAGGCCCTGATTAATTGGCGTATCTATGGTGTGACTTTGAACGTACTTCACAGCATCTATATTTTTTGTAAAGCTAGTAACTAATGGCCCATGCTCCTCTCTCCAATAGCGATGAAACTCTTCCTGAGACACCTCTTCTTTTTTTCTTAAACAGTAAACCAATTTAACCATGAGTCTTCCCCTATCTATAATTTCCACACTTGCTCTACATATTTTAGATTGCTAAATCTATCACAATTGCTATTTAATAAAGCAATATAAAATTTTGATGTCAAAATAGTATAATGCACTTGGTACTTTTAACACTGCTTCTGGGAACAATCTGCTGCCCACTTTACAGTATAGAAATCTCTGAAGAAGTTCGCGAACTTCACAAAAGGGTTCTTGTTTTGGACTCTCATCTTGATACTCCGATCAGATTGGCTATGCCAGGTTTTGATATCACAGAAAGACACGAACACCCGGCTGATCAGTCTCAAGTTGATCTTCCGAGAATGTTAGAAGGTGGTCTCGATGGAGGATTTTGGGTTATTTATACGTCTCAGGGAGAATTAACTGAATCTGCTTACGCGGCCGTAAAAAAGAGTGCTTTCCGAACAGGAAATTTAATCAAAAAAATGGTGACCGACCATCCTAATGAATTTAGTCTCGCATTATCCGCAGATGATGCGAAAAGAATTGCCAATAATGGCAAGATCAGTGTCTACATGAGTATCGAAAATGCCTATCCGATAGGTACTGACCTATCTGTGTTGGACGAATTTTATGCCATCGGTGTCAGAATGCTGGGCTTAGTTCACGTAAAAAATAATCAGTTTGCGGACAGCTCTACCGACCCACTAGGTCCGAGATGGAATGGTCTTTCCCCACTTGGTCGTCAATTAGTGCAAAAAGCTAACGATCTAGGAATGATAATAGATGCATCACACGCTCATGATCTGGCATTAGATCAAATGATTTCTCTATCTCGGACTCCTATTTTGCTTTCTCACTCTGGTTGTAAATCTGTTTTTGACCACCCAAGAAATGTAGGCGATAGATTACTTTTAAAACTTAAAAATCAGGGTGGCGTAATACAATTGAACTCTCTAGGTGCATATCTTAAAACTATTGAGATACCCGAGGGTCAAAAAGCAATCTATAAAACAATCTTAAGAGATAGGGCTCTTGGAGAGATAAACAATCAACCGATGTTATATAAAGATTTTGTTCATCGTTTTAACGCAATGTATAAAAGGTTCCCTAAAGAAATGGCCAGTCTAGACCACTATTTAGCGCACTTCGAGCATGGACTAGATTTAATGGGGTCAACGGCCATAGGTGTTGGAGCTGACTGGGATGGAGGAGGGGGCGTCACTGGATTGAATGATATTTCCAAAATACCTTACATTACCAAGTTCTTGTCAGAAAAAGGCTACGACGAAAAAGACATCAATGATATTTGGAGCGGCAACCTACTACGACTATTAAGGCAAGCCGAAATTAATAAATTAAAATAATTAATTTCTCCAGTAATTAGATCTCAACTAAAGGCACTTGAATCATGAGCGAAAACGAATTACCTCGAACAGAAATGGATGAGTATTGGAATGAGGCAGGGGGCGCGAAATGGGTCAAAAATCTGAATCATCTAGAAGATATGTTGGCACCAATCAGTAGACATCTGGTAGCATCTTTGTCTCTGGAAAATGTTACCCAAGTCTTGGATGTCGGTTGTGGAGGGGGCAGAGTCTCAGCGCAGGTTGCAGAAAAACTCGGAGGATCGGGTGAAATTGTAGCGGCAGATATTTCGGAGACCATTTTAGCTACCGCTACTGTTGCAAGAAAAAAGACCACCAATCTGTCTTTTATCCACTGTGACGCTGAAACGTATGCTTTTGAGCCCGATTCGTTCGACCTAATCATTTCTCAGTTCGGTGTGATGTTTTTCAGCACGCCCGTCAACGCATTCAAAAATATTCATTCCGCACTCCGAAACAATGGAAGACTTAATTTTGTCTGTTGGCAATCGATACATGAAAATCCGTGGATGAAAACTGCTGCCTCAGCAGCTTTCGAAATTCTGGAGCGCCCTCCATCCCCTGAGCCTGGCGAACCTGGCCCATTCTCATTAGCAGACAAAGAACTATTAGTAGGAATACTCTCCAGTGCCGGCTTCAAAAGTATTCAGGCAAAACCTATCTCAGAGGCGCTCGATTTAGGCACGCTTGACCAAGCGGTATCTTTGATGACTGATATGGGTCCCAGCGCCAAGCCTATAGCCGAGGCATCTCCAGAAAATAGACAACAAGCGATAGCCAAGATACGGGAAGCAATGCAAGCCAACGAAACCTCAGCAGGTCGCGTGAAACTGAAAGGATCTTTCTGGTTAGTTACCGCCCAAGCGTGAAATTAAGCGGCGCTTTTCCGCGCCGCTTTTAAACTGCCGCTCCCATGACGTAGCAACTCTCCAGAAAACGTATTGGTCTGTTGATCATTCTCGATAGTCACCTGACCATTAATCAACACATACTTGTAACCTTTTGCCTTTTGCACTCTGCGCCACTCATTACCAGGCAAATCGTGAACTACTTCGGGCGGGGTTATCTCCAAATTATCCAAGTCATAGACCAAGATATCGGCTGGAGCACCAACCTTTAGTACACCACGATCTTTACATCCGGCTAACTCGGCGGGCAGAGCAGACAACCTCCAATGGGCGTCTTCTAAACTCAACATATTGTTATCTCGAACAATTTTTATGAGAGTCTCTGTCGGGTATCTCCCAGCGGTCAAAAATTTCGTGTGCGCTCCTCCATCGGAGACCCCGAATAAAATGTAAGGTACATCGACAACCTCTTTAAGCAGGTCTAGCCGGGTACCGGGGGGTGCTGCAAAAAACTCAGTCTCTAGATTGTCAGCAACTACTATATCTAGCATAACATCAACCAGATCTTTCCCAGTCTTCTCAGCAATAAGGCCTATGGTATGATCAAGCCACTGTTGCGATTCGGGGGCAACTGGTCCCGTTACTACAATATTTTCAAACGGGCCAGTCACCAGTTCTGGGATCTGCTCCTTCAACGCGGGCCTTCTAGCTGGATCAGCTAGTTTAGCTAGTCGCTCTTCTCGTGTCCCTACAGTCGCTTCACGCCAGGCAGGACACTCATCAAACAAATTCCAGTCTTCGAATGTGAAGCCATAGCCTGCGTCAGTAGTAAGGCCCTGTCCATACACCCGAACGCCCTGGGCTCGGCAACGCTCAAGCCACTCAATCACTTTACGATGGATCTGGGGCTTAGTGTCGTAGACCTGTACTACATTAAAAACGATGGGTCTCCCACTAACTCTCGATAATTCCATGATGTGTTCTTGATCCGCCTTAGGATCTCCTGACACCATCGTAGTCTGCATATGGCCTGCGTTACGTTTGCGCAAAACCTTCGCAAACTCTAACGAGGTTTCATCGTGCATTACGTCGGTCGGCATAGCGGTCCCATCGTAATCTAATTGGACGCCAGCAGGACCATCAGGCGGAAGCCGTTGAGCAGACCATCCACACCCACCAGCATCCATTGATTCTTCCAATAACCGACACATTTCGGCATGCTCTTTCTCAGTAGGCATTCTCCCCGCCTTAGCGTCCTCTAGGCCAAGAACGGAAATTAAAATAGGATTAATCGGAACATAAGGAACAATATTTATTGCTTTAGGTGTCCGTTCAACACTATCAAGATACTCTGGAAAAGACTCCCAGTCCCAGGGCATACCTTCTTTCATAGACGCGAGGGGAATAGCCTCTACTCTAGTCATCGATAACATAGAGCGCTCCCGAGCTTCTGGCGCAACTGGGGCAAAACCGAAGCCACAGTTCCCTATTACAACTGTAGTAATTCCATGCCAAGAAGAGATCGAGCAATAAGGGTCCCAAAATAACTGCGCGTCGTAATGCGTATGCAGATCAACAAAGCCTGGGGCCACAATCATCCCCTCGGCATCTAAAGTTTTTTCGGCGCGGGAAGTATCTATATGCCCTATTTCGGAAACTACGCCATCTTTGATTCCAACATCTGCCTTGTACCGCGGCATGCGAGCCCCGTCGACTACCGTGCCACCTTTTATAACAGTATCAAATTCGCTCATTTTTCTCCCTCCGCAACGTAAACGAATACTCAACTATAACTAGTGGAATACCTATTTGTCTATCGTTACATTATAGTACATCGTAAAGATATGACCTTTTCATCTCGTTAATCGTTATAGCTTAATTAAGTAATTTTTCGAAAATGATAACATTAAAAATTGAGGAAAATAAAATGAGATTGGAGAAAAAAATCGCTATCGTAACTGGTGGCGCCAACGGTATGGGACGCTCAACAGCGATTAGATTTTTGCAGGAAGGAGCTAATGTCGTTATAGCAGACTACAATGATACGAACGGGGCTGACACAATTTGTGAAATCGAGGAGCAAGGTTTCGGTGATTCTGTGCGATTCATTAAAACCGATGTATCTAACGAAGCTGATATCAAAAAAATGATCGAATGCGCTGCTGACAACTTCGGCGGTCTAGACATCATCTTTAATAACGCAGGAGTAGGTGGTGCTGTTGGCCCAGTCTGGGATTTACAAGTTGACGAGTGGGACTATACTTTTGATGTACTGGTTAAAGGAGTTTTCCTTGGCGTAAAGCATGCGTCTAGAGTGATGAGACAGCAAGGGAGAGGCGGTGCGATAATAAATACCGCTTCAATAGCAGGGATAAGTGGTGGTTGTGGGCCTCTGTCCTACAGTGCGGCAAAAGCCGCCGTGATCAACCTAACTAAAGCAGCGTCTGTACAACTTGCACCAGATAGAATTCGAGTTAACGCTATATGCCCTGGTTTTATCCTGACCGGACTCACCCAAGGAATGAACCAATCTGCCGAGGATGTCGCTGCTAATCTTGCGGGTAAGCAACCTTACCCGGACCACGGACGCGGGGAAGATATTGCGGGAACTGCACTATTTTTAGCCACAGAAGATTCGCGATTTGTAAATGGCGAGGCGATTGTGGTGGACGGCGCGCTCACGGCTCTCGGCCCAGATTTATGGCAAAGGTGGGATCTTCCCTATGAGAGAGACATGGATAAAAGCGTACTAAATAGGGGCACTACCGGCGAGGGCCATGTGAGACGTAAGCTTAATGACTGAGAGGTCATCAGTGATTGGCTTGATTATCCAAAAATTTCTCTAGACAAGCTCGGATCGAACCGGCAATCGATGAACGATTTTCGGGGCGCCGCAAGGGCTCCGAAAGTTCAATTTGTACTCCCATCCCTGACCGACCTCGGTTACAAATATTATTATGATGTTTGCCAGGGAATCGATGACCCACTGTTCTTACTTCCACCCCCATCGACCTGATACTGGACGCGATAATATCTATTAATCGTTCGTCTAAACCGCCCAAGAAAACAATTTCTTCGGCATCATTGCATCCGTGTATCGTAACTACAGTATCGTGTGTCTTCACTGCGTTAATACAGGTCGGCTCATCGAAAATATGGCTCGTTATATGCAATGACACATAATTTTCGTCCACAATTTTGTGACTTTCAAAACGATATAAACTCAGATCATCCCCGGCTATCAGCGCAGATATCTCAGAAGTTCCAACCTCAATCACACCCGCGTGAGGCGCAACCACAATCAGTTTATGGCCTCGCCCTGCAAACGATATTGAATAATCAGCCCCTTCTTTCTCATTCCTCGCTAGCTCTTGGAAGTTCTTATATACGTCTGACATACCTCGGCTCTCTAGCTCAAAAATCAACCTAACTAGTCTGAACAAATAATTCTATGAGTGCGCCAACCGTTTCAGGAGCATCCTCTTGCAAAAAATGTCCTACACCCGGCAGTGTAATTATAGGTCCTTGCGGCCAAAGATCCTTAAAACAGCCAATAGTAAATTCGCTAGGTAACGCTCGATCAGCTTCGCCGTGAACATACATCGCAACTTTTCCTTTTAATTCGCGCATAGCTGACTCTGTTCTGATCGATTTGAGGAAATCAATTGTTTCACGATCAAAGATGCATTGCGGAAAACGAATAGCGCCTATACATGCTTGGGAGTTTGGAAACGGATCCGAATAAGCTTTCACCCAAGTTTCGGTGACATCTCCTGCCCGCTCAAACCCTATACGCTTCATCACCGACAAAACAGTCGCACCTAGATTACTGACTGTTGGAAGAAAGGCATCAGAGGCTACCCACTTACTCCATGGCGATTGAGAAATATTGTTTTCTTCGGCGCGACCTCCCACAACAGCATTCATAATACATAATCTTTTAACCCGATCGGGGTGGCGATACGCTATACTACTACCAATTGGCCCACCCCAATCTTGTAGCACAAGATTAATATTTTTTAAGTCCAGGTCAATTACCAAAGCTTCTAGATTATTACAGTGTTCCTCTATAGTGTAGCGGGCCTCAGTGGGTGTCTCGCTCTTTCCAAAACCCATATGATCTGCTACGACTACCCGCCCCATCTTTCTCAAAGTTGGGATAATGTTTCGATATAAATATCCCCACGTCGGCTGGCCATGTACGCAGAGAAAAACCTCATCACTGCTTGGATTCTCATCTATGTAGTGCATTCTGAAACCTGCACCCGTAAAAAAATTTGGTGCGTAGGGCCACGTCCCTTCGAAATCTTCGTCAGCAATTATCATAGCTTTTTCCTCTAATGCTTGAACTTTATTGAAGACAATTGTGATTGCGCTGTTCTCGAGACGCCTAGTCACTTTTGGTTATTTTAAATCTATAAAATTTAGGCAAAAAAAAGGAGGCATTTAGGTTATGCCTCCTCCGTGATTGGTTGTATCGACAACCTTGATCACACTATTTAGTTTTTATCCTCGGTATTAAGAAAGATCTCTTGCCCTCGAATAAACTCAATAATTGTCGATACGCTTTCCATATCACTAGACATTAGATCACCTCCTTTTAAATTTTTTAAAGCCTGAGTATAGAACCTTATTGGCCCGACTGTACAGCCCCTTTTTAATAAATCTGACCGAAATTTCTAAGCTATCCAGCCACCATCTACCGGCATCGCCACACCGGTCATATAGCTAGATTTATCTGAAAGCAACCATGCAGCGGCTTCGCCGATCTCAGACGGCTGCGCGATTCTTTTCATTGGAACTCGTCCCAACATCTTATCCCTTATTTTATTATTTTCATCACCAGTCAAACGATTAAGCATCGGCGTCTCAATAAATCCCGGGCAAACCGCGTTTACTCGAATTCCTCTGGAGGCATATTCTAGCGCGACGGTCTTTGTCAGACCCACAACCCCATGCTTAGAAGCGTTATAACTTGCAGAACCAGCAAAACCGGTCAGCCCTGCAACCGAAGCAGTACTAACAATATTGCCACCTTTTTCCTGCTCCAGCATTTGTTCTATTTGGCACTTTATACAATTAAAAACACCCGTCAAATTCACACGTAAAACACGTTCCCATTCATCTGCAGGATAATCGAGTATTTTAACAGCAGGCCCCTCAATCCCAGCGTTGTTAAACGCACCATCTATCTTAGTATAGCGGGCAGCAGTATCCTGAACGATTCTTCTCACCTCTTGATACTGAGTAACATCAACATGGTGATACTCAGCAATCCCTCCATCTTCTCTAATTAAAGATACTATCTCCTGACCCTCCTTATCTTGCACATCAGCGATGATTACTCTAGCGCCCTCCCTGCATAAAATCTGTGCGGTGGCTCTGCCTATACCTGTGCTACCACCAGTAACTAAAATCGTTTTCTTCTCAAGTAAGCCCATAGTCATTTCTCTCCTGCTTTAATTTTTAGCGTTATTCTAAAAGTGATCATCCGTGCACTCTGACGTTTCTCTCAAAAATATCAGGTTTAACTCTACTTGCTATAATCCAATACTATCGACTATAAATCTAAAGTAAAACAAGATGCAAAAGGGCCAGTGATGTACATAGCAATGAATCGTTTTCAAGTGATCAGAGGTAAGGAGACAGAATTTGAGGCTATTTGGAGATCGAGAGATAAGCACCTCGCAGAGGTTTTCGGGTTCATAGACTTTCATCTCCTTAAGGGACCTAAGGAGGAGGGGTATACGCTTTATGCGTCTCATACAGTTTGGAGTAATTATGATAGCTTTGAGGCATGGACTAAATCAGATGCCTTTCGAAAAGCTCATGCTAATGCTGGTAAATATAAATCCGTATATCTTGGACATCCTAATTTCGAAGGGTTTGAAACCGTAGAGGGCATGTGAGCACCTCACACGCAACTTCTCAAATCGAAATAATGTATTTGTTTGATGCCTAAAAATTATAAAAATACTTTTATCTTAACAGTCTTTTGTGGTGGCCTAATCGTCGCGCTCACTTTCGGGCCACGAAACGCACTAGGTCTTTTTATGGATCCCATTATTTTATCTCATGGGTGGAATCGTGAAATTTTCGCTTATTCTATAGCGATACAAAATCTTATTTGGGGTATCGGACAACCATTTTTTGGGACGCTCGCCGATAAATTCGGGAGCTTCCGCGTACTCACGGTAGGCGGCATACTTTACAGTATTGGACTATTTCTAATGTCAATCTCCAATACACCCACCACCTTATACATTAGTGCGGGCTTGATTATTGGGCTTGGATTATCAGGTGCATCGATAAGCGTGGTTATTGCGGCCGTATCGAGAAAAGCAAACGCAAAAAATAGATCAATAGCCATAGGAGTTATCACTGCGGCTGGAAGTTTGGGACAGTTCTTAATAGCGCCGCTTGGGCAATCTTTTATTACATCATATGGATGGCAGACCGCTTTAGTCTTATTGGCGGCTATCGTACTCGTCGTACCTCTACTCGCACTCGGTTTAAAAAGTGACAAAGGCCTTAGCGCAATCGAGCACTCCACCACTTTCAGCCACAAAAAGGCGATCCAATATGCCTTCACACACGGCAGTTACATCCTACTACTTGCCGGTTTCTTTGTTTGTGGCTTCCATGTGGCTTTTATCACAACTCACTTACCTGCTTATCTAACCGATTCAGGTTTAACAGCATCGCGAGCAGCTTGGGCTATAGGTATGATAGGCCTTTTTAATATAATCGGTGCGCTCTCCGCAGGCGTCCTCGGCAGTAGGTACAGCAATAGAAAATTGCTTTGCGCGCTGTATGCCACAAGGGCATTCGTCTTACTACTTTTTTTAATGCTCCCGAAAAACTCGCTTGTAGTCGCGTTATTCTCTATCAGCATGGGGCTTTTATGGCTTTCCACCGTCCCCCTAACTTCTGGTCTGGTTGCAACCATGTTTGGCACCAATCATATGGGAAGCTTATACGGGTTTGTTTTTCTATCTCACCAAATCGGCGCATTTTTTGGCGTACTGCTTGGTGGTAAAATCTATACCGCAACTGGAAGTTACGACATCGTTTGGATTCTCGCTATCTTATTAGCTGTTCTATCAGCGTTACTGCATATTCCCATCAAGGAAAAACTTATGCCAGCTTTCCTATCTGAACGTAAAGCCGCGACAAGCTAAATTAACCGCTTAATTCAGCATCGACGAGATAGCAGCGATACCTGCCTTCGCACATTCTTCATCCTGGTCGCCAGTGGCACCACTCACTCCGACGCCACCAATCTGATATCCACTGTTTGTCATGATAGGCACTCCGCCGGGAAAGATCACGAAACCAGGCACTTCCTCTATACCCAATGGCTTATCACCGTAACTATAATTCAGCTTACCAAGATCTCGGGTCGTACGAGGAAGTCCTGAAGAAGTATGACCTTTCAATTTTGAAATTTTTATACTGTGTAAATAGGCGTTGTCTTGTCTCCGAAATAATTTTAAATTACCGCCGTCATCGTAAATCGCAATATTGACTTTTCGCCACCCCTCGCTGTCAGCCTTCCTTTCGCAAACATCCGCTATTTTTTTAGCCATTTCTAAGGTAAGAAAAGGCTTTACTGGTGCAGCAGAAGCCACATGAAACACCAGAAACAATACTAATGTCGTAATTAGGCGCACTGTGAAACCTCCGATTAAATGAACATATATATTGACCGATTATATAACCTTATTAGCCGATGTTTAAGCAATGCGTTAACCCGACAAACAAAAGCATATAAATACATAAACTAACTAGACCCGAGAACGTTGACAATTTTTTTCAAATTGTTCCTAATAAAAGACAAATACTAAGAGATCTACCTCATGGACGACATTAGCATATATAGTAAGCAAGGTTTTGGTAACTCATCAGGTTTCGGTGGAACGCCAGCGCTATTGATAGTCGATTTTGTAAATGGTTTCTGTGATCCCGAATGTTTTGGAGGTGGAAATATTTTAGATGCGGTGAACCAAACACGTTTATTGCTAGATCAAGCTAGAAAATCTAATTTGCCTATAGTACATACCCGGATTGTTTACGAAGAAGACAGCGCAGACAACGGAGTTTTTTGCGAAAAAGTGCCCGGCTTAGAACGCCTAACTGAAACGGCTAGTATCGGCCAAATAGTAGAACCGTTAAAACCTCGGAAAGGCGAACACGTGGTAAGAAAAACGCAGCCTTCCGCTTTCTTTGGAACAGGCTTAGCAGCGTGGCTCATTGGTAAAAACGTCTCTACCGTCGTTGTCGCAGGATGCACGACATCAGGCTGTGTAAGAGCTTCAGTTGTAGATTCTATGAGCTATAATTTTAAAACCATAGTAGTCAGTGATTGTGTTGGAGACAGGGCTATGGGACCTCACGAAGCGAACCTATTCGATATGGGTCAAAAATATGCAGATATTCATACCTGCAAAGAAACAATTAACTCTATAATAAAATTGCAAAGCGCAGTTTAAGCCTACAAACTTGGCACAATCACTCCTAACATCCCGCTATCCGCCCCAACATTTGCTGTAAAGAAATCTAAAAATTTACGGATCTTGCCTGCGATGTGTTCCCGGGACGCATAAAGTGCATAAAGAGGTTCAACCTTCGGCTTTATATTATCAAAACTAAGTTCCACTAGCTCCTTAGCCAAGAGCTCTCCTACCACCGCGTAAGTTGGAACATAAGCGATCCCTAAACCCTTAATGGTGGCTTCAACAACCGCCCCCGTATTGTAAGAAAAGAAGTTACCGCCAACTGTTTGAGCGACAACTATTTGCTTATCGTCTATAAAACTCCAAGAATCACTCTCATTCTGCATTGATCCATCCACAACGCAATTGTAGTGGGATAATTCCGAAAGATTTTTAGGATACCCTGCTTGCTCTAGATAACTAGGAGACGCACAAACTACAAATGGAGCGGTCCCAACTTGTTTACCCACTAGAGAACTATCTCGAAGTCGCCCTAGCCGGAAGATCACATCTAATCTAGAAGCTACTACGTTAGGCTCATCATTTTGCAACCCCAACTCTATCCGTAACTCAGGATTCTCATGAACAAAGTCCGAGATAATCGGCGTTAATACAGTCCGACCAAATGCCGGCGGGCTACTTACCCTAAGTACACCTCTAGGACCTGCCGATAAAGCACTTACACTCCCTTCAATATCCTCTACTTTTTGAAGGATCCTGACTGCTTCATCCACATATAACTCACCTGCATCAGTTAAAGAAACACCACGCGTGGTTCTGTGCAATAGACGGACACCGAGGACATCCTCTAACTGCTTAACCTGCTTTGACATCATGCCAGGCGTGACACCAAATTCCCTTGCAGCAAAAGAAAACGATCCTAGCTTTGCGACGGTTACTAATGTACGCATATAACCAAGTTTATCCATCTAAATATCCTAAAACTGAAACCAAAATTCTTTCCTTGCCTTGCCTTTCACAAAAATAGCCTAACACTCCAACTCAAAATATATAAGACACAAAGGCTCTCGAACTTCAAAAAAAATCGAAAAACCATTACTGTCACAAATCATTTTTAGTAACGAACATAATCTTCGGACAGTTTAATCCTGCACTTCATCACCTCACTCCCATTATCCACCCTTCAAGCCTCACCCGTCTTCTCTCAGGTAAAGTAAGGGGAGGATTTAAGCAATCCTGAAGCCTTCCGCGACGATCCATCTCTTGTAACCAACGAGAAATAGAATAAGCATCCTGTTCGTCATTGGTCCTCTCGCCTTTCGGATACCTTCGCCGAAATAAGGAAGGATAGGCCTCACCAATTATATTTTTTCCACTCGGAACCGAAAAACCATCGAATGGCCAGAAATGAGTAACATTTTTAATTCCTCTATCATTACGTAGCTCAGCTAGCCACGGCAATCCCGCAAAAGTCGACTTAGCCACAGAACCTTGAACATCAAACTGAAAGACACTCTTAGCACCTGTAGTCCATTTTTCGCAAAGTCTTAAATCCCTCGGATCACCTATTTCTTTTCCCTCCTTACGAATAAAATCTACATACATGTGATCCTTATTAGTGGGCCATTCATCAGAAAAGAATTTTAAAAAGGTATCCCAATCTGGGAGGGTATTGTCCAAAAAATAGGACTCTGGAAAAGAGAAGCCATGATCTAAACCGATTATGACCTGTTCTCCCGATAGCAGGACTTCTCTAATATACTTGGCGACCTCTTTTCTTGACCAATTACGCGCCTTGAAATCATAGGGCAGAACCCTCGATGGTTGAGAGTCACTGACACACTCATAAACCTGAATACCTGGTAGTCGCGAAACAGGCGCTCGAGCACCAGAATAATCAATTCCAATATACCTAGAAAAAGTATTCATAATACTGTCGATGATATCAATAATTATTTTAATGCGTAATTTCGATTTAAATTGTTCGCTTGAATTTCAACACAGCCTCTAGCAGAGAACTCACTTCATAGTCCTCTATCCCCATGTCAATCAAACTCCCATTTAAACTAGCTAAATATTCCAAATTTGTTCCACTTGCTCCCGCTGCTTTCGATACTCCCCTTACTACCTTCTCGCTGAGCTCAGCAAATGGAGAATAACTCGGATTTTCAGGCCCAGCTATATAAGTTAGTGCGGTCGCTGATACATTATTATCAAACGCGATTTTAACAAAATGACGGTTGTAACCGTTTTTCTCTCGATAATCCAAATTAATTTTGACTTCTTCCCAATTCTGATCCGCGATACTGAATGCCACTCCAACACATCGGGATTGCTCGTCTCTCACTAAAGTCACCACTCGCCCAGGATTCAAAATCGTCCCTCTATGATCGGACGATAATTGCCAGAATCTGCGGCTCCACCCGAGCAATGATGCCTTCCTGCACATGATGTAAGGAATCGCCGGTCGCCACATTAGTGAACCATAACTAAAGACCCATTTCATATGATCCTCAAAGATATTAATTTGATTATGTCGAGAAAAAACTACTTATTAACTAACAAAAAGCCGGACAAACCTATTTAATAATTTATTTGATTAAACAACCAAATTAAATTTATAAATAATTGTATTGTATAGTAAATTCATTATATATTTATTTTTTTTCCCAAGGACAATAGCGGGTATGATAACTGGAAAGCTTACAGATGTTGTTATATCCCAACTTAGGGCACGCGACAAAATTTATAAAGCATCCGATGGTGACGGAATGTCGCTAATAGTTCACCCTAATGGAAAAAAATGGTGGCGTTTTGATTTTAAATACCACAAAAAACGTAACTCCATTTCACTTGGGGTGTATCCGGACGTAACACTCTCACTTGCAAGAGAAAAGAGAGCCGCATGTTTGAAAGCCTTGCTTGCAGGAGTTCATCCCACAATTGGGAGAGACAATATCCTAAGCAATTTTGGAGAAAATCAAAGTTTCAGAGAGCTAGCTGAGTCTTGGTTCAGATGTTGGAAAAAAAATAAAACTGAAGCCCATGTGCTTAAAATCCGAAATCGTTTGAGTGATGATATCTTACCCTGGATAGGAAACCATATTGCACAAAATATCGATGAAAATAAGCTACTTGATGTTATCAAAGATATAGAAATATCAAACTCAGTAGACAAAGCGCATCGAGTTAGGCAAACGCTAAATCAGATCTTCAAGTATGGGGTAGGTTTGGGGATACTTGATAGCGACCCGAGTAGGTATCTGCGGCACAAACAACTTTCACTGATAAATGCGCCGTATCCGCGCATCACGAGTAGTGACCACCTTAAACAGATCATGATGGGAATAATAAGCTATAAAGGACACAGAAATTGTAAATTAGCGCTACAATTTGCTCCACTGGTTTTTGTGAAGCCAACCGTCTTAATAAATGGGAAATGGGGCGAAATAAAATGGGATGAAAGGTTATGGCTGATCCCAAACAATTTAAATACTACTCAATCTCTACACGCTGTGCCATTGTGCGATAGAGCAATAGAAATCCTCGCTAAATTAAATCCTCAACGCTTGAAAAAAGGATATATTTTCCATAGTCACAGCGGCGCTAACCGACCTCTAAGTGCTAATACGTTAAATCATGCACTGGCTAAGATCGCATCAAAAAAGGAAGAAAGAATTACGGTAACAAGTTTTCGTAACGTGGTAAAAATTTATCTGAAAGAGATGGGGTGGAGCGATCAGACGATAGGGGCACAACTCGGTACATCTTTTGGTGGGTATACTCATCAAAGACAGAACTGGAAACTTAACCTGAATGAGCGCAGAAGTATGATGACTGTATGGGCTAACTACTTAGAATCATTGACTTCCACTGCGGACCAAATATCTATGTACGCAGCGGTACGTCCAAAAACTCAACTCCAAAAGGATCCTACTAGATGAGCAAAGTATCGTGGACATGTTTGGGCCTATGCGTGATGATCTTAGTTTGTCCCGTGACTAGCGTGATAGCTTGTGATACCGACCAGGACTGCGGTGTCGGAGTTTGTATAAAAAGAGAAAAACGGGCTAAGGGAATATGCTACGGCCTAGAACTAAATCAAAAACAAAAAAATAGGCTGCAATCACCTCGTCAAAAAGCTATTGAGTTGATGGGCGATCCGAACGAAATACTTAAAGAGCATTTCCCAGGAAAAAAAATAGGAAAAATTTGTGTGGTGAGTACCGACTGTAATAAAGGACAAGATTGCGTTCATGCCGGGTTTGAGGGTCGTTGTATAGAAATGTAGCTAGCAGTGATTTACTTTGATAAACGCTTTTTGACCAAAAAGAGACCCGTAGTCTTCAAGGAAGCTACCACCTCTGAATTCTGATTAAGCCCCTCAATTAAAGAATATACAATACCTCTATCTGGCTTAGATACAGATAAACGAGTTGAAAGTATCGAGACGCGCAAACGCAGCGTATCTCCCGGTCGTACGGGAATTAACCAGCGCACTTCATCAACTCCCGGGGAACCTAGACTGGCAGCTGGAGCAATGAAATGCTCCGTCATCATTCTCATAATCATCGCACACGTGTGCCACCCACTAGCGATTAAACCGCCGAAAGCATGCTTTTTAGCCGCTTCTTTATCTAAGTGAAAAAACTGAGGATCGTAGTTCGTAGCAAACGCTACTATCTCGTCTTCGGCAACATTGTACGAACCAAATTCGTGACAAGCACCCGCGACATAATCCTCAAAAGATTGGAATAACATCATACACTGCAATACTCGCGAAAATGACTATCTATCGGCTCTCGCCACATAATCTCTCGCTGAATAACCGGTATAAAGTTGCCTGGGACGGCCTATTCTTTGACTAGAGTCTTCTATCATTTCATTCCACTGCGCTGCCCACCCCACTGTTCTAGCCAAAGCGAATAGTACTGTAAACATCGAAGTAGGGAAGCCCATCGCCTTCAAGGTGATACCAGAATAAAAATCTATATTAGGATACAGTTTCTTCTCTATGAAATATTCATCCGAAAGAGCGATTCGCTCAAGCTCCATCGCTACATCTAAAAGTGGGTCATCCTCAATACCAAGCTCTGCTAAAACTTCATGACAGGTTTCCTGCATGACTGTTGCTCTAGGATCGTAGTTCTTATAAACACGATGACCGAAGCCCATAAGTCTAAATGGATCATTTTTATCCTTAGCTTTCTTTATATATTCGGGAATACGATCAACGCTACCAATTTCGGAAAGCATCTTTAGAGCCGCCTCGTTAGCCCCACCATGTGCAGGCCCCCAAAGACACGCAATCCCCGCAGCAATACAGGCGTAAGGGTTGGCCCCTGAAGAGCTAGCCAATCTCACTGTAGAGGTAGAGGCGTTCTGCTCGTGATCGGCGTGCAGAATAAAAATTCGCTCCATCGCTCTCACCAGGGTTGAGCTTATAGGCCCACCATCGTTTGGTTTCTGGAAACACATGTTCAGAAAATTCTCAGCGTATCCTAATCCGTTTGCAGGCTCCACAAAATTTTGACCAGCTGAATGTCTAAAAGCCATTGCGGCTATAGTCGGTATTTTAGCTATCAATCGTTGACTCGCTTGCATTCTATGCGACGCATTGTTGATATCAATAGCCTCATGATAATAAGCCGACAGCCCACCGACAACACCGCACAGCATGGCCATCGGATGCGCAGCCTGACTGAACCCAGAAAAAAAGTTATGCAGTTCTGCGGGAACATTAACTTCTTTAGCGATCGCTGTTACAAACTCGTTGTAGTCACTTTCGTTAGGTAGTTCACCTTTCAACAATAGGTAGGATGTTTCCAGGAAGCTACTTTTCTCGGCAAGTTCACCAATAGGGTAGCCTCGGTAAAGTAGTATCCCTTCATCCCCATCAATGTAGGTTATTTTTGACTCACAACTCGCCGTCGAGGTAAACCCGGGGTCGTAAGTAAACCGACCAGTTTGGCCATAAAGTTTAGAAATATCTATTACACTAGGGCCTATAGTTCCATCTAAAACGGGAAATTCATAGTCAGAGCTCCCCAGTTGAAGGTTAGCCGTATCGGCCGTTCCTGTGATTTTTTCTTCGCTCATACACCATGCCTCAAAGTCTCGCTCGCAAAAACAGTGCGTTTCTTATAACGTACTGCAGCAATTTTTCTATCGAAAAGGGGTAGTTCTGTTATAAAGAAAACCAATCATTTCCTAATACATAAACTGATCGAGCTTTCCAGTTTCAGTTAGATTATAAAATAGATACGTATCTAATTCATCAAATCGTTAAGAAAAAAGAGGAGTTTTATCGAAAAAATACGAAAATAAATTATATAAAACAGTAAGTTATATTTTTTTACTAGTTCACAAAATTGAGTAGGATCTACCTAAAATCCCCAACCTGACGCGCCCTAACCCGATAGCCTAAGCGTGGGAAATGGACAAAAACGTCCCCCAAATCGGTAGCGGCATTACGGATAATTAATCTGCTTTCATCTGCATACACTAACCAACCGTAGGTAGAAGAATCTTCGCCAAAAGGGGATACTTCTACCATTTCTCCTATGTTGATTTCCTCACTCATCTCATAGCTAGGAGAGCTAGTTAGAGCTAGTGGCGAAGATACACGCGCCAGATCTAGAGCTACCTGACTCGTCATCGAGCTACTATCACCCCACCCAATCTCACTAACTCTGGCGGTCCACTGCAGTAATTTTGGCATATCACCTAAAAGCGACAAATCTCCAACAATTTTTTGAATAAACCAAGGACATTGGTAGACAGCTAAATCGGCAAGACTCAATGAGTCAGATAAAATATAATTTTGACCACTAGATAATAATCCTTCGATCCAATGTAACTGCGCTTTTACCTGAGGAAAATAAGTCTTAGCTGACTGACGCACCTTTTCTAAAGACGGCGGAGCCTTGCCATGCAATTTAGCCCTATCTAAGTGGAATGCAAGAGGAAACTTGTTCGCATACAACCCTGTGACGTATAAAGCTAGTGGTCGCATGAGGCTATTTTCGACCCAATAAATAATTGTTTCACATTGTGCCTTTGTTCTGGCCTCACACCCGCCGGGATAAATAGTTGGATTAGGAAATAAGCTCTCTAACACTTCCGCTATTAGCCTGGTATCGCAATAAACATCAGCTCCTATCTGAAGGACCGGAGCACGTCTGTAACCACCCGTGAGATGCGTAAAATCAGGCTTGGGCCCATGCGATGGCACTTCGACTGACTTCCACGAGACGCCTTTGTAACCCAAAAGTAGCCTAATCTTTTCTGAGTAGTTAGAAAAATCGTAATTGTACAATATCACTCAAAAACTCCATCCTCACAAAACTGGCACTAAGTGTTCACGCAGTCAAAAAACTTAAGAAGCAGCTCGTTATAGTCTTGGTAAGCCTCAATATTACTTACATGAGCCGTTGGCAGTTCCTCGTAACGCGAGTCGACAATCAGCTCCTTCATTTTACGCATTTCAACTGGAGGAGTGCCGACGTCATACCTTCCTGCAATCAATAAAGTAGGTATGTCAATAGAAGACAAATTAGGCACATAGTTCAGGCGTTCTAACGCGGCACAACAAGCGATATAACCAGAAATTTCTGTGGCGCCAACCATGTCCCTAATCCCACCAACTTCTGCTTTATTTTTATCAATAAAGTCTTTTGTAAACCATCTCTCTATAGTCGCGTTCAATATGGGAGCTAACCCTTCGGAAGCTACCGTCTTTACTCGATCCCGCCATACTTGACGAGCATCCTCAGAAAACGTCGCGACACAATTACTTGCCGTAAGGCTTAGGAATCGCCGTGCATGCATAATACCCAGTCCTAAGGCTGTCATTCCACCCATTGACAACCCCACAAAATTAGCCTGATTAACTTCTAATTCGTCCATTAAGTGAACCACATCATTCGCTAAATCATCAAAATCAAAGGAAGTAGTTGGCACGGTAGTTCTTCCATGACCTCTTTGATCGTAACGTATTATATGAAACTTGTGCTTTAGTGCCTCAACTTGTCTGTCCCACATACGAAGATTAGCGCCCAATGAATTCGAAAAAATAACTGTCGGGGCATGTTTCTCACCTTCCTCTTCATAGTAAAAATCAATTCCATCCTTTTTAACCACTGGCATCGTCTTTTATCCTTTTTAAAATAAAACTTTTTCTCACCTTAATTGAATCCAAGCGAAAATAGTTAAAGCCATTACATGAGGTATAAAGTAGCATTGGCAATAGAGAAAACGTATCTTTTTACTGAAGAAGTCAAAAAACGTATGAAAAATAAGAAAATTCATGACAATATCAATATTTACCTCGTAAGACACGGGGAAGCAGCTAACAGCTGGGCGGAAGCATTAGATTCGCCCCTAAGCGAATTAGGCAAGCAACAGGCTAAAGCAGTCTCGAGAAGCTTCGGAAAATCTCCGATTGCGATCATATCTAGCCCTATGCTAAGGGCCAAGCAAACCGCGGCACCATTGGCCCAAATCTGGGGTGTTAGCGTAAAAATCGACGATTGCTTTATAGAAATACCCTCCGACTCAGAGGAAAAAGATCGTAAAAAATGGCTACAGCAAATCTTTGAACAAAAATGGAATATGGTAAATAGTCAAATAAAGGAATGGCGAGAAAAGGCCTTTGAAGCGATGTTGTGTAAAAAATCTGACGTGATTATATTCACTCACTTTATGCTCATTAATGCCGTTATAAGCAAAATCAAAAAGACCAATCAACTCGTATTTTTCTCGCCTGATAACGCCTCAATTACACACTTAAAAATTACTAACGAGCGCACAATAAAAATCGCCAGGCTAGGAAGAGAAAAGAAGACAGTCGTCAACTAGAGAGCGAGGACGCCTGAGAAATCTTGAATTAATGTGAACTAAATTAAAATATAAGATAAATTGAAAACTAAACTTTACAAGCAATAAAGCATTGCGTAAATATCCACAGAGTCGGAGAGGTTTTGCCTGGTGCAAGTTGGAATCGCGCTAAGAAATATGGGGTCGGAGGCTACATCAGAAATACTAGCAGCCGCCGCAAAATTTGCTGATAACTCAGGCTTAGACCACCTATGGGTTCTGGACCATATAGCGATCCCTCCAGATGATGCCGAAGGATCTGGGGGCCGCTATGTTGACCCACTTGCTACATTAGCGTTCATCAGTGGAATCACTAAAAGAATTCAAATAGGTACATCCGTATTGGTGCTACCGTATAGAGAAAAACTAACCACTGCAAAATTAGTTGCATCAATCCAAGACTTGAGTAATGAGCGACTGCTACTTGGCGTTGGCCCCGGTTGGATGGCGTCCGAATTTAAGGTCGTAGGTAAAGACATGAAAAGTCGCGGAGTTGAAACAGATTTAACTATAGACTTTATAAATAAATGTTTTAACAATCACATCGTCATTGAAAATGAGCAAGATTTTATCTTCAGCCCGAGGCCCAAAAAGCCTCCCATCCTAATAGGAGGAAATTCGGAGAAGGCGCTACAAAGAGTCTTAAAACGGGGAGATGGCTGGATGCCGATGATAAAGGATAATGAGGTCCTTATAAATGCTTGCGCCACACTGATAGAAAATATGGCATCCCGCCGAAAAATTATGCCGACGATCATCCCGCTTAGACAGTTAAACTTGGTCGATCTTAATAAATCAGTAGAGACTATTATAAGCCTTAAAGAGGCGGGCTGTGCGGGTGTAGAGCATTTCCAAAGATACGAGACGCTTGACGAATTTAAATACATTGCGGATCAATTACTTGAAATAAAAAATAGGCTGTAGACATATAAAAAACTTCTTTCAGAGAAATAAGACTTAATCATCATGAAAAATAGGGGAAGCGTTGCAATAATCGGGGGTTCAATGGCAGGCCTGTTCGCTGCTATTTCACTAAGATCTCTGAACTTTAACGTACATATATTTGAGCGCTCTGCCGGTGACCTAAGGAATAGGGGTGCGGGTATAGCCACACACAATGAGTTGTACGACGCACTAGAAACCGCGGGTGTCAAACTTAAAACTGAAATGGGTGTTCAGTCGAACGGTCGCGTCATGTTCGATAATCAAGGCGAAGTAGTGCACCGAGTAGAAATGAAGCAAATTATGACTTCTTGGGGGCTTATTTATAGATTTCTGAGAAAACAAATACCGGAGGAAAATTACCACAGCGAGCACTGCCTTAAAAACCTCTCTTTTTCCAGAAATTCAGTGACAGCTTCTTTCACTAATGGCGATAGTATTGCGACTGATTGGCTAATTGGTGCAGATGGGGCGCGCTCACAAGTACGACAAATCGTCGCGCCAACGATCACTCCTATTTATGCTGGGTATTTAGGATGGCGAGGCTTGATAGATGAGAACCTGCTCCCTAAAGAGGTACTCGATGAACTATCGCTCCAAATGGCTTTTGGTATGGCCCCCGGAGGGCATTGGCTCGGATATCTTGTCGCTGGGCCTAATGATGCTCTAAACGAGGGAAATAGATGGTACAACTGGGGTTGGTACCGCACAGCTGACTCAGATTCCTTGCAAAATCATCTCACTGATGCCACTGGTGAGTTTCACCGTACCGGTATTCCAGCTCATTTAATTAGAGAAGAAGTGATCACTACCATGAGAGCAGAGGCCAAAAAGTTTCTGGCACCTCAGATAGAGAAAATTATTGAATCGACTAGCGCTCCATTTCTACAACCCATGTATGACTTCTCCTCGAAACAGCTTGTATTCGAGCGCGCGATCCTAATAGGCGACGCTGCGTTTACCGCGAGGCCACATGTGGGAATGGGGGTATCCAAAGCTGCATTCGATGCCTCATCCCTTGCCCAAGCGTTATCGAAAAATAACCCAGCATCACTTGGGGAATGGGAGAGTTCAAGGCTAAAATTCGGTAACGCCACGGTCCAATGGGGTCGTGATTTAGGTAGCTACCTCGGACCAAAAGCTTCAGATCCTGAATCCTTAAAAAAAGCAGAGTATTATATGAAACCAGAAACTTTACTCAGCATAACTGCCGCAAGTGAGCCACAACAGTATCTACGACTGAAAACATAAAAACAATAAAACCAATGAATATATTCGTCCTAATAACGTGACCTTTCCCGTAAGCATTGAACGAAAAAAAAAGCATATCCCAACAATTCTGAAAACAATATATCTTGATTCCTTGTCAAAGAAGCTATTGTAGCGACATCAAGATCCCTAACATTAAAATTTTTATAAATACACTAGATCCTTAAATATAAACTAAAAGTCTCTTTTGCTCGTAGCTTATTTAGTGACAAAAATATATGCTAATGTTCGGATCCGTTAAAAACGTTTCCTTAGCCACTTCTTCTTGACACAAATTTAAAAGCTCAGCCACTTGCTCGATAAACAACGTATCAGCCGAATATTTCTATTAGCTTTGCCAATCATTGGCGCAATGGTGTCGCAAAACATCTTAAACTTAGTCGATACTGCGATGGTAAGTCGGCTAAGTGATAGTAATGCAGCTCTAGCTGCAATAGGTCTTGGAGGTTTTGTTCTTTTTTTTTGGCAAGCATTACTCCTCGGATTCTCTACAGGAGTTCAGGCCTCCGCATCTAGGGCAAAGGGCCACGGAAGTCATGGCGAATTAGCAAGCTCTCTAAATGCCGCACTCCTCGTTATTTTTATAGCTAGTCCTTTTCTAACTTTAGGTCTGACCTATGCAGCACCGTACCTGTTCCCAATCCTAAATTCCGATACAAAAGTCGCAGAGCTAGGCACTCCGTACTTACAAATAAGAGCGGCGGGGATAATATTTACTGCGATGAACTTTGCGTTTCGAGGGTATTGGAATGCTGTAGACATGACTTGGTTATACATGAAAACTATCGTCTCTATGCACCTTCTCAACATTCTACTGAACTACGTACTCATATTCGGTAATTTTGGTGCACCCAAGCTAGGTGTAGAGGGAGCCGCAATCGCCTCTGTAATAGCTTTATCTTTTGGAACTTTAAGCTATTTTATTTTAGGTATGCGGCATGCGCGAAGACAAGGTTTCCTGCACGCACTACCATCCTTTGAAAGTACTAGAAAGCTAATAAGGCTCTCTCTACCAAACGGCTTACAACAGCTCTTTTTTGCGGCAGGGTTTATAGTAATGTTCTGGATTATAGGTTTGATAGGAGTACCTGAAGTTGCTGCTGGCAATATATTAATTAATCTTTGGCTTATAGTATTGCTACCAGGCATGGGGATGGGATTAGCCGCAGCAACCCTAGTCGGGCAGGCGCTTGGGGCAAAGGACGTGGACGATGCGTCAGAGTGGGCATGGGATGTAGTCAAACTTGCGTTTATCACCATGACACTGATCGGTATACCCATGGTAATTGTCCCAGAAATAGTTTTATCTACAATATTTTCGCTTGAGCCCGAAACCCTAGGACTCGCCATCTGGCCGGTCAGATTAATTGGATTGTGCACTATCTATGAGGCGGTAGGCGTAGTCCTACAAGCAGCCCTACTCGGTGCTGGAGATACACGACGGGTTATGCGCGTCGTCGTTTTAGGCCAATGGCTAATACTGCTTCCGGCTGCTTATCTTGCAGGGCCAATTAGCGGCTACGGCCTCACCTCGATTTGGCTGTTACAGTTTGTTTATCGAATACTTCAAACAGGTATTTTTGTTTCCTATTGGAACAGACGAAAATGGGCGAAAATAATTATCTGATATAATGCAGAGCGATGGTGACGAGGTAATTTTAACAGCATGATCGACTTGTACTATTGGCCCACACCAAACGGATGGAAAATTTCCATAATGTTAGAGGAGTGCGGTCTGAATTATCGAGTGATACCAGTCGATATCGGCAAAGGCGAACAGTTTCATCCCAGTTTTTTGGAAATCAGTCCAAACAATAGAATGCCAGTAATTGTTGATCACTTGGAGCAAGAGCCCGCGATTTCTATATTCGAATCAGGCGCAATTCTAATATATCTCGCCGAGAAAACTGGAAAGTTTTTGCCGAACAAAATGAGAGAAAGGATGGAAGTCATCGAGTGGCTGAGCTGGCAAATAGCCAATTTTGGACCAATGGCAGGACAAATGAGCCATTTTACCAATTATGCGCCAAAAGACCTTAACAACGATTATGCTCTCGATCGATACGCGAGAGAATATAATCGATGTCTCGGAGTTCTTAATAATCGACTAGAAAAACGAGAGTTTATTTGCGGAGAATATTCCATCGCGGACATTGCAACTTGGCCTTGGTTGCTACCCTATAAAGCTTTTGGCGAATCTCTTGACACATTTACGCATGTACAACGTTGGCACAAAAATATAAAGAAAAGAACCGGTGCTTCCAACGGCGTTAACGTTAGAAAAGATCTAAGGAGAACAAATCCACCGAGTGCGCAGGAGCGTGAGATTCTTTTTGGGCAGAGCTCACGTTCTTTGAAAAAATAATTTTTTCGGGAACTTCATATTATTTTTTTAGCCGTAATTTAGCGGCGACTATTTCTATACTTAATTCCTGAAAAATATCTCGCACATCCTCTTGGATCATAATTAGTGCAGGAATTAAAAGTAAAACCACAAAAGTAGTTAGCGCTAGTCCAAAAACTAAAGTTAATGCCATCGGTATCAAAAACTGAGCCTGAAGACTGGTCTCAAAAAGAAGGGGGAGCAACCCCCCAATAGTAGTAGCAGAGGTAAGGATAACAGCCCGCAGACGATCACAACTACCATTAACAATCGCATCAAACTTAGCTTCATTAACCATACGACGATCAATTGTCCGGACAAGAACAATGGAATCATTAATCACAATACCAGACAACCCTAGGATCGCGAATATACTTAAAATAGTTAAATCGAAACCCCAAACAGCGTGACCTAAAACTGCACCGACAAAACCAACAGGGATCACTGCCATTATAACCAAAGGACGTATATAGCTTGAAAATACCCATGCCAAGATAATATAGATGAATGTCAGACCCAATACTGTTCCGACTAACATATCAGATGTTGTCTCACGCTCATCCTCAGCTCTTCCCGCGAAAGCATACGTCAATCCGTAGCGTTCGCAGATGTCTAAAAGCCCACCGCTTATCAGCGCTTGCCTGAGGTATTGAGGCCTAGTCACATCCATATTAACCTCAGCACGAATTGCGACTTCCCGCTGACCACCTTCTCGCCGAATAGTCGAAAAACCCTGTTTAGTTTTAAAGTCTGCAATACTAGTCAGTGGAACATCTGAGCCATCAGGACCTGTCACATAGACTTGCTTTAATAACCCTCTTTGCACTAAAGAACGGTCATACTGAACCCGAACTAAGACCTCTTCATCACCACGCGGGAAACGCTTCGCAATAGAACCGTCTATAGCGTTACGAACTTGCTGCGCCAACATCGCCGTAGTAAATCCTAATGCCCTACCTCGTGAATTTAGTGTCAAATGAATTTCTGGCTTACCGAAAGGAAGATTATCCTCAATATCACTCACTCCAGTGTAGCTGCCCATTAGTAGACTCACCTCTCTAGCGGCTGCTTTCAAAGATTCCGGGCTTCCACCCTTGAGTCGAAGATCCATATCGCCGCCAGGCGGCCCAGCTCGTGCGGACTCAAAGGTTAGTGATTCAATCAGGTTTGACCTTATTATATTATCTCTCCACATCGAGATAATTTCAGCAGCCTTTACTTCCCGGTCTTCTGAAGATACTAATTCTACTGTGACGCCACCTAAAGTATCCCTCGAATTTGCAGAAGGCTGGGTCGATCCAACATTAGTCCCAGTCTTCCCAATGGTCATGACAATCACCTTGTTTGGGTCATCCGAAAACTTTGCTATTGCAGCATATAGCGAACTTTCAAGAGCTAAAACTGCATTTCTAGTATCGTCTCTGGAGGTACCTGCTCTCATTTCAACATTTGCATATATCGTATTGGGCTCTGGGGATGGAAAAAATTCGTATCCTACTCTTCCGCCGATAACTGCTGAAACAGAAATTACGAATATGCTAATAGCAAAAGCTCCAGTGCCATATCTATTTTTAACAGCGAAACAAGCGAAATTCTTAAAAAAATTTGATCTAAATCTCTCGAACTTAGAATCAAAATTTTGTCTGAAACTAGCGAAAAAACCTATCGAACCGCGGTGAGTGAGAGCATGACCTAAATGCGCCGGTAAGACGAGAAAACATTCAATCAAACTAGCTACCAGCACCGCGACCACTACAAAAGGTATCGCAGATATTATTTGACCCATAATGCCAGATATCATGAATAGTGGTAAAAATGCAGCCACAGTCGTCAAAGTTGAAGAACAGACAGGAGCAGCCATCCGCCTAGCGCCCAATACAGCTGCTTCTATTGGTGCGTAACCTTGCCTAGACTGGTACTCGGCGTGTTCACCAACAACTATGGCGTCATCAACGACGATACCAATTGCCATGATCATACCAAACAAACTAATCATATTGATGGTCTGACCACTCGCCCACATAATTGCAACGGTAGCTAAAAGCGACGCAGGTATTCCAATCGCCACCCACAGCGCGACACGCGCGGACAAAAATAAAAAAAGTACGGCAAGTACAAGTAGAAGTCCGGTCATTCCATTAGTCACTAGAAGCTCGATTCTTTCTCTTATTGATTTAGCTCGTACGTCGTACTCCTCCAGTACAAGTTGAGGTGGTAATTTTTTATTAACCTCAACCCCATATGATCGTGCTATCTCCGAAGAAATGAGTGCATCAGTATTGATCGCGCGTTTAATCTCTAACTCTATCGCATGGCGACCTTTTCTAATTACTCGCCTAGCACCCTCTCTGTAGGACTCAGTGACGTTAGCTACATCCTTTAACAGTAACCTTCTTCCATCCGGCAGTGCCTTTATCTCAATATCAGCTAATCCCCTAGCTTCTGTTCGGAGGCCCAAACTACGTACCTGACTTCCCCCGCCCCCCAGCTCACCCGCAGGTATGTCCAACGACGTCAGAGCAACAACATTAGAAATATCTGTCAATTTTAGGTTGAACTTCTGCAGTGCTTCAGGGCGAACTTCGATCCAAATTTCGTCCTCCCTGACGCCGTATAAGTCAACTTTATCAATTCCTCTGTCCAATAGTTCATCTCGGATCTTTGTCGCATACTCCTTAAGGCCTTCTTCGGGATATTTACCAGACAATACCCAGCGCGAAACAGTTTCATAGCGCACGAGCCTTTTGATAATTGGTTTCTCAGCTTCTTCAGGTAAAGTAGTAACTTGTGCAATCGCCGACTCGATATCAGATAAAGCCTCCTGCATGTTATACCCAGGCTGGAATTCAATAATAATAGACGCTGTGCCTTCATAAGAAGAGGAAGTTAGTTTTTTGACGCCATTCAAAAATCGAAGCTCAGGCTCTACCGCTTGAACAATATTTCGATCTATATCACTGGCAGAAGCTCCGGGCCAAGCAACAGTAACAGTAACAATATCAATGCCAAAATCCGGAAAGAATTGACGATTAATCTTTGTAATCGCCACCAGTCCACAAACGATCATGAGTGTCAGCAACAAATTCGCGGCAGTTCGATGGTTAGCGAAAAATGAAATCATGTCATCTCTCTACTAGTCGGAAGCTCTCGGGTTAACTTTTAGCCCTTCACCGATCTGAGGAAAAACCCTAGAAACCACGGAGGCACCAGACGATGGGAGATCCGCGCGAATGAGTAACTCGTCATCCATCGAGCGCAATATAACCACATCCACCGCCCTGAGTCTCCCATTATCAATAACGTAAACTCGAGAATCACTAGTAACCGCTGTCGAAGGTAAGCGGAAAACTTCTTTATATGTTTGTAATTTCATTTTCACTTCAACAAAAGCGCCGGAGCGTAGACCCTCCAAATGTGCTCCCTCAGCCAAAGAAGCATAAAACTTTACCCCGCCTAATTCTGGGGCCATCTCGGCACCTTGTCGCGCTAATTTAGCCTTAAAAACCTTAGCAACAGAACCTAACCTCCACACCACCTCCAAGGGACCCTCGAATACTAAGCCCGCCGGCCTCTGACCACCATCTTGTAATTCGGTCGATAACCCAAAGAAGCTATCATCGGGCACATCAAATACGACCTCTAACTCAGTCGCCGAAAGCAACCGACCAATGGTTTCTCCACTTGACAGTCTTTGACCATTTGCGGCTCTAATATCTGTGAGGTAGCCATCGAATGGAGCAATCACGCGCGTATTTAACAGATCCCTCTGAGCTATCGCGAGACTGGCCTCAGCAGCTCTTAACTTAGCTTCATTTTGAATAATACGAGAATTGATTCTTTCGAGTGACTGACTATGCTGAAGCTTCATACTCTCACTCTTAACAAAAACAAGTTCACTCTCATCCTTATTCTTTTTACTCGCTAGTCCCTTACCTTCAAGGTCGACCAGCCGCCTCAGATCCGTAGCAGCTATCTTGCTTTGAAGCTCAATGTTCGCCATGAGCTTCGATTCCCACAAGGCGTCTATCGATAGCTCCGAAATTAATGCTTTTACCCGGTCGACTTCAGCTTGTCGCTGCTTCACAGAGAGCTCATA
>CACEAA010000010.1 GCA_902557415.1 uncultured Pseudomonadota bacterium
CATGTTGCAACGATATGCGGGTGAGCAATTTTTCAGCCGTTTAGGTGCAACTGAAATTTTGGGTGACATATGCGGCGCGACAGCGTACGACGCTATTTCTTCTGTTATTGGACCTATGGACAGCATGCAAGTTGAAGATTTGCAGTATAGCAAGTTTATAATTTTATGGGGAACGAACACTGCTACGACAAACGTCCACCTATGGGGGGGAGCGATTGCGACCGCAAGAAGATCAGGTGCGACCATCGTAGTAGTTGATCCTATTAAAACCAATACCGCAGCCCACGCGGACTGGCATATTCAAGTTAAGCCCGGCACAGACGCTGCATTAGCCTTAGCCATGATGCATGTAATTATTCGTGATGGTCTGTATGACAAAGATTTTGTTGATATGCATTGTCTTGGATTTAACGAACTAAGTGAAAGGGTGAAGGAGTATCCTCCCGAAAAGGCTGAGGAAATTACGGGTATAAGTGCTACAGAAATTGAAAAATTCGCTATTGCTTATGCTACCACGAGCCCATCTGCCATACGCACAGTTGTGGGAATGGAGCGTTACTCCAATGGACACACCGCAGTGCGCGCAGTTGCGTGTTTGCCGGGTCTTGTTGGTGCTTATCGTGAGAAAGGTGGTGGGCTGAGTTCTTTCATGCTTTCTATGTTTTTTGAGGCGCTTGATTATAGCGTTATGCTTCCCCCCGAGGAGCATTTGCCGAGAAGCAGAAGCTTACATCTCGCAGAATTAGGTAGAGCCTTAACGGATCCAGATATGGATCCTCCAGTAGAATGCCTTATGGTTTATAACTCTAATCCAGTAGTGACTGCGCCCAATCAAAATTTAGTGATCGAAGGGCTTAAACGCGACGATTTATTTGCGGTGGTACACGAGCAGTTTATAACTGACACAGCACTTTACGCAGATATTGTTTTACCAGCCACGACGCAATTTGAGCATTTAGAACTGATGCCTTCGTGGGGTACTGGCTATTTAGCGCTAAATAAACCTGCTATTGAGCCTTTAGGCGAGGCGGTTCCAAATACTGAACTATTCCGCCGGCTATCGAGTGCCATGGGCTATACCGAGACCTATCTTCATTTATCGGACGAAGAGCGTATTCGTCTTATGATGGCCACTGGTCATAAATATATTTGTGGGATAACTTATGAAACCTTAGCTGAAAATGGATGGGCCTCGCTAAATTTAGGAGACTTTCAACCGTTAGTTAATGGACAATTTACGACTCCAAGCGGCAAGTGCGAATTTTACTCGCAAGACTATGCCGATGCGGGACAAGATCCGCTCCCAATCTATGAGCCATTAGACCCTTTTGAATATGGAGTTGATTATGAAACTCCTTTACATTTAGTAAGCGCAAAAAATGCTCACTTTTTGAACTCAGAATATGTAAATTTACGTCATCGTGGTACTGCAAAGCGCCAGCCCGAGGTCGAAATGAACCCCCACGATGCGGCCAGTCGCGATATAGTTGATGGTGACATGGTCAGCCTGTATAACCGCTTTGGCGAGGTTTGGGTGAGGGTACACGTATCGAATATGACGAAGGAGGGTGTTGTCTACTTGCCGTTTAATTGGTGGCCTGAGACTACCGCTAATGGCCAATCAGCTAATGCCTTAACTCCTGATGGGGTGAGTAGGCGGGACATCGGAAGTAATGCATTTGATGCACATGTTCAGATTCGGAAAGCGGGGTAGTTGAAATTTCGTGACTTATAATCTGTAAAGACAAAGTTTTAAAGGGGAATACCTATGGGTTCACAGGATAATTATTATTCGCAAGAAAATCACGGTCTTCACGAGTATTTAGATCTGGGAGACTTTCCTCTAATATCTGGCGAAGTTTTACTTAATGCAAAGCTGGCCTACAAAACTTTAGGGACTCTGAGTGACAAGAAAGACAATGCTATTTTATTTCCGCACATGTGGTCGGGCACATCGGCTTCTATGGAGTCCTTTGTCGGCCCTGGTCGTCCCCTAGACCCTGATAAATATTTTATAATTTTCCCTGGACAATTTGCGAATGGATTTTCATCGTCTCCGAGTAATACGAAAGCGCCGCAAGATGCCGGTAACTTCCCGAATATTATGATTGGTGATGACGTGATCGCTCAGCATGAATTGATTACTAAAGTGTTCGATATTTCTGAACTACAACTAGTAACAGGCTGGTCGATGGGTGCTGAGCAAACGTACGAATGGGCGGTCCGATATCCGAGTATGGTAAAACGTGCTGTACCTTTCGCCGGCACGGCTAAGACAACACCTCACGATTATATATTTGTTCGTTCTCATGAGAATGCAATTAAGTCTGATCCGGCATGGGCGGAAGGTTTTTACGGTAAATCGACTGACGTACATGTAGGATTGCGACGGCACGCAGAGACTTGGTCAGTGATGGGTTTGTGCTCTGAATTTTACAAGCAAGAGGTTTGGCGTGAGATCGGATTTGCGTCACTTGATGAATTCTTGGTTGGCTTCTGGGAAGCTTATTTTAAGCCCATGGATCCTAATAATTTGATTTGGATGGCTTGGAAGTGGAGACACGGGGATGTGAGTCTTAATTCTAAAAATAATCTTGACGAGGCCCTGGGAAGGATAACTGCGAAGGTTACTGCAGTAGCTTTCGCCAACGATATGTTTTTCCCACCATCGGATATTGTAGAGGAAGTTTCTAAAATTCCAAACGCGGAGTATCGACTAGTAGAGTCTCTTTGGGCACATTTCACAATGTTTTGTATGAATGAGAAAGATAAAAAAGCAATCGATGATATCTTCACAGAAGTTTTATCGACTTAAGGATTCGTCTTTTATTATTCTCCGGCTCTAAGTTTAAGCTGCTTAGTTAACCGATGCGCGCGCTTCTAGTTGCTCAATGCCCGATTCATAGTTGTGTTGGGCGATAACTTTGAGTTCTTCGGAAGTTGCCCAATTTTCATCCCAATCTCTAAGCATAACTAGCATCTCTTTCCAAAACCAAAATGGTATCCAGGAAATTAGAGTCATAGTGATATATCCATAGGGGCTCTCAGGCATCGGTTTCCATTGAAATTGATAGTGAGGCTGATCCGCATTTTCGTGATGAGTACCATGACGACCAAGATTAAAAGTAAAATGATTACCGATTGGGTTGCAGCTAGAAAAAGTATTTCGTGAAGTAATAGGTTCCCCATCTAGACGAATCAATCCGTAGTGTGAGAAAAAGTTCAGGCCTTCCAGAATGTATTTAGATACTAAAGCAGCTAGCAACCAGACGCCTAGTCCCATGAGTCCACTCGCGAGGTAAGCTAAAAGTATAATAACCCCGCCTCTTAGCCACGCCTGTATTACGCGATTGTGAAGAGAAAAGCGGCTTTTTCCTATAGCATCCAATCGCTTTTTTTCAATACCAAAACCGTTTGTCCATTGTTCAAGTTGGCCTTTTGTTAGAAATTCATAAAAACCCATTCCGCGTTTCGGAGACACAGGGTCTCGTCCAACAAGCCCTAAATTTTTATGGTGTCCATATACATGTTCGGTGGCAAAATTCGTTCCGAATGACAGCGCAAAGTCCCATCGCCCAAGCCACAAATCAAAGGGTTTTGAGATACGATGGGTTAACTCATGACAGGAGCCAGTCCCACTTACCCCCAGTAGTGCACCTAGTGACAGTCCGGCGCCCAAGATAGCAAGAAATCCATTACTTTCCTTAGCCAGTAATACATCGTAACTTATCCCAAAAAAGATCAGCTGCTCATTGATAAATCCGCCCCACCCGAGCAGATCAATTGGACTGACGACCCAAAGAGTAGCGAAAAAGACAAAGAAGTGACAAACAACTGCTGAGTAGATTATCAGATCATGAATGATAGGATGACTATATTTCGGATTGCTTTCGTCGCGCCAGTTTTTAGTGAGGATCTCTCCCCCTACACCTATTAAGAATAAAAAAGCTACTCCGCACCAGGTCCAGGCACCTCCGAGTAATAGGCCTGCTACTAGCAAGAAACTCCAGATCCAATGGATGTAACCAAATCTCAAATATTTCCACATATTTGGTGCTCCCTTCTCTTCTATCTCATTTGTTACAAGTCTTTCTCACCTAATTTTTTTCTAATGAAAAAGCCTGAGGGATCAGGGTAACCCCAACTGTTCCCGATATCAAATGAACTGAAAATCTATTGCAAAATTTATTAAGCTGTTTAGTAATATTACCCTAATAGCGATCTGGATGGTCGATTTATTCTATCGAAGGTGTATTCTTATTGTTTAATTAAAATAACTTTGGAAAGAGACATAGAGTAGCAACTAGGGGAGAAGAATTTATGCCTATAAAACATTATGATTGGTCTGCATATCATGCGAATGTTCGACCACATAAAGTGGCTATAAAAGATTTAAGCGCGAAAAAAGAACTCACTTATCTGGATTTAGATCGGAGAGCAAATAGGTTAGCAGCTTGGTTACAGGGACAAGGAGTAGCGAAAGGTGATCGTGTGGCGATTTTGTCTCAAAACTGCCCAGAGTTTTTCGAGCTTGAATTTGCCTGCGCAAAAATTGGTGCGGTGGAACTCCCCCTTAATTGGCGATTAACTAAACCTGAGCTTGAATATATTTTGTGTGATAGTGAACCTTCTGTTCTAATTTATGATGAGACATTTTCGGACGTTTCTACAGCGCTACTGATTGATTGCGGTATACAGTCGTCGCTTGAGATCAATCAAAATGATATTTGTAATCAGTATGAAATGGCTCTGGGTAATGCACATGATGCGCCTACGATTGTTGAGTGCTATCAGGAAGATTTGATAATGATCATGTACACTTCGGGAACTACTGGTCACCCCAAAGGTGCTATGATTACTCATCAAATGCAGTTGTATAATGCGATAAATTTAGCGGCTCCAGCATTGGTGACGACCGAAACTGTGCAGCTGGTCGTGCTTCCTCTATTTCACACTGGTGGTATGAACTGCTACGCAAATCCAGTTTTGCATGCTGGAGGTCAGATAATTCTAATTAGGGAGTTTGAGCCAGGGTTAGCTCTATCGATAATTGGTGATCCCGATTACCAAGTCAGTCATTTTTTCGGTGTGCCGGCGCCCTATCAATTTATGATGAATCATCCAAGTTTTGCCGGCACAGATCTGTCAAGTTTAAAAATAGCGGGGATAGGAGGAGCACCTTGCGCCGAGTCAATTTTGCGGACTTGGGCAGATCGTGGTGTCGCAATGGTTCAAGGATGGGGGATGACCGAAACAAGTCCAGGTGGCATAGGTCTCGATCCTAGCGATGCTGAGAGAAAACTCGGATCGGCGGGCAAGCCGCTGCTACATACTGAGGTGAAAGTAGTTGATGATCGAGGGCAAGAGTTGCCTTGGGGCGAGGTTGGAGAGCTATATATAAAAGGTCCAAATATAACCCCAGGCTATTGGAATAATCCTAAAGCGACTGCAGATTCATTTGACGAAGGCTGGCTAAAAACTGGGGATGCCGCCCGTTTTGATGATGAGGGATTTATTTATATTGTTGACCGCTGGAAAGATATGTATATATCGGGCGGCGAGAACGTATATCCGGCGGAAGTAGAAAATGTTATATATCAAATTCCTGAAATCGCTGAGGTTGCCATAATTGGAGTACCGGACGAGCGCTGGGGCGAAACGGGGAAAGCATTCTTGGTGGTAAAGTCTGGCACTACGATTGACGAGGGTACTGTGATTTCCCACTGTCTTAAAAACTTAGCGAAGTTTAAAGTACCACAGTCAGTTGAGTTTATTGACGCTTTGCCTAGAAATGCTACGGGCAAGGTACTGAAAAGGTCTCTTAGCTAGATAGTTGATAAAGCGGGATTAGATAAGGAGAGGGGAGTACTTAAGATGGATCTTGATTGGTTAATTTCGCGCGCGTCAATTAGCGATCTACCGGTACGTTACTGTGATTGTGTTTGGCGAGATGACATGGAGAGTCTGGTGGAGTTATTTGCGCCGTCTGGGTCATTCGTTGCTATTTTTGATGGGATTGAAACCATGGTAAGCGGACACAAAGCGCTCTCAGAATTTTATAAGGCTGCCGTCAGATTTATGCCGCGTCCTTATATTCACAACCATGTCGTAGAAATTGTATCCATGGAATTCGCGACAGGTCGGTGCTATCTAGACCTCCGGAGTGGTCGACATAATATGGACTGGTTAGGCGCGGGGTTTTACGAGGATGAATACGTTAAGATCGGCTCCGAATGGAAGTTTCAAGCACGTAAATTTACTGCGTTGAGAATGGAAGAACTTCCTGATGGGATTAATGTATCTCAATAGACAAACGCATCAGAATTCAAATTAAACATTAAGGCTTGTTATGTCCCTCACATCAAATATTTACTCGCGTCCATCGGCGCGATATTACGCTCTGGGTTTGTTGACAGTAGTGTATACTTTCAATTTTGTTGACCGCCAATTATTGGCTATTCTACAAGAATCAATCAAAGCCGATCTTCTATTATCGGACTCTCAGCTTGGGTTACTTACAGGGTTTGCTTTCGCTGTCTTTTATGTGCTGGCCGGGATTCCTATTGCGCGCTGGGCGGATAAATCAAATCGAAAAAACATAGTGGCGCTCGCCATTGGATGTTGGAGCTTCATGACAGCTATCAGCGGGCTAGTTCAAAGTTATACTCAGTTACTATTAGCTCGAATAGGCGTCGGAGTAGGTGAGGCCGGCGGCAGCCCACCCTCCCATTCGATTATTTCTGATATTTTCCCGCCAGAAAATCGAGCTAGCGCGCTAGCATTTTATTGCACAGGTATAAATATAGGTGTGCTTTTAGGCTTTTTATTTGGAGGTTGGTTGAATGAAGTGTTCAGTTGGAGAGTTGCATTTTTTGTAGTCGGTGTACCGGGCATACTTATAGCACTAATCGTAGGATTTACACTGCGCGAGCCCATTCGTGGTTTTTCTGAAAACAAATCTGTTAGCGAGGCATCTGAGTCGTCCTATGGGGTAGTGTTTGCGACATTATGGAATTCTAGATCTTTTAGGCATATTGCCGTGGGTGCCGCCCTTAATGCGTTTGCGACATATTCGACTAGTAGTTGGGTCGCCTCATTTATGATTAGAAGTCATGGTTTAAGTACCGGAGAGATTGGCACTTGGCTTGCCGCTATCTTGGGTTTAGGGGGCGCGGTTGGTGTTTTTTTTGGCAGCTACATTGCAGAACGACTTGCATTGAAGGACATCCGTTGGTATGTGTGGCTGCCTAGTTTGGCTGGATTCATATGTGTTCCTTTCTTGGTAGTGACATATTTAGCGAGTGATCCGTATCATTCATTTTTCTTGCAAATTGTTCCAGGTATACTTTTTAATGTTTACCTTGGAAATGCGCTAGCTATGACTCATGGATTAGTCGGATTAAGAATGCGTGCGTTATCTTCCGCGGTGCTATTTTTTATACTTAATATTATTGGGCTTGGTCTAGGGCCATGGCTTGTTGGGATTTTGAGTGATACTCTGGCGCCAAGTTTTGGAATTGAATCTCTCCGATACGCAATGTTATTTCTAATTCCTACTACAATGTGCTGGTCTGCATTTCATTTCTATTTCGCCGGCAGAACTCTTGCTAATGACCTAGCCAATGCTCCCAATTAATACATACACGCTAAAAATAGGTTTGTTTCAAACGCGAGACCGAGCTACGGGAGGAGTGGATTCGCTTAGCTCTTTGGTTACAACGTCGTCCGGCAAATCAAAAGCCTGCGCAAAAGCTGGATCCATTTCAGAGTATTCCGGCATACCATTATTGCTGGGAGGCTGGTTAACGAAGGCTGCCCCTTTATCGCGTTTATAAGGTGCAGGTTCTTTATACCGCGCAAGTTCGCTCTCGGAGATATTATTCAATTCGACCACCTCGGGATCTATCCAAGCTTCTCCATCTATGCTGGCGGGCGAAGTTGATATTTCAAGTGTGAGATTTTCAGGCCCCGCAAAATAGATAGACTGACAAAACCCGTGATTAAGTGGTCCTAGGACACGGACCCCGTGTGATCTGATTCTATCTCTCATCGTTAATAATTCAGACTCAGAACTCACACTGAAGGCTATATGTTGCATAACCCCAGGAGCACAAGGCTTTACAGGATTCCCTGCGTGAGAGACTCCTTTCTTTACCGGTATATCTTTCACCATCGGTGCGAAAACAAAAGCTACTGAAGAGTTGTCGTTAAGCTCCATAAATGCGTGAAAATAACCTTCGACATTATGCATCCAATATAGTGCTTTTAATTTCAGCCCTAGGACATCGGAGAAGAACTCTATTTGTTTTTTTACGTCCGCTGTCATGAAAGCGACGTGGTGAACACCATTTACAAGTCCCATTTATTTACTCCTTATGAAAAGTGTTTTTCATCGGTATGCCTAGATTATTCCCCCCCAAACAGACCGCAAATTACGCAAACATGTCGGCAACGATGTTGTCATACCAACTGTAAGCATACTGGACTTCCCTTTGGAGCGTGTCAGGGCTTGCGTCATTAGCTGTTACGCCGCCGGAGACACTTTTTATTTCAGACTGATCTTCTGACAACCGGTATACGGCCGCAATAGAGATACCGTAGTCGGGCGCTACTAGACTGTAGCATGTATTTACATAAGATGGTTCCGGCATTACTGTTTCGTTGATGGACGCGACGACAGCTGCTGCACACACCTTAGCTTGTGAGTTTGCCGCGTAGGCTGATTTAGGCATGCCATTTGCTATACTTGCGTCGCCGATAACATAGATACCTTTGTGTATCGTAGATTCGAATGTGCCGAGGTGTACTGGACACCAGCCGGATCTGTCGGATAACCCAGCCAATCGTGCTATGTCTCCAGCTTGTTGTGGAGGAATTATATTAGCGACGTCGGCATTAAAGTCATCAAAGTCCGTAGATACGATCATTTTGGTTGAGTCGACTGATGTCACACCCCCACCAGTTTCGGTCCCTGGTATCCAATCTATCATGCCCTTATAGCGCGCTTCCCAGCCCTGCATGAACAATGCTTGTTTAGAAAATTTGTCTTTGGAGTCTATTACTAGAATTTTTGATTTGGGTTTATAGTGCTTCAAATAATGTGCAATTTGACAAACTCTTTCATAGGGGCCAGGAGGACATCTAAATGGGTTTGCCGGCGGGGTTAAAATGACCAAACCACCGTCATTCATTGCTAGCAGTTGTTTGCGTAGAAGACTTGTTTGGGTACCAGCTTTCCAGGCATGGGGCATAACCTTAGTTGCCTCACTATCATATCCATCTATGTGATCCATTTTAAGGGAGATCCCAGGAGACACTATTAAGCGATCATATTTAAATCTATCTCCTGAAGAGGTTAAAACAGTCTTCTTGTCAATATCAATTGCCGAAGCTGTACTATGTACAATATTTATGCTTCGTTTTTTTAAACCATCATAACCGTGAACGATACTTTCGATTTTGCGACCGCCTCCGATCACCTCATTGCTCATAAAGCAGGTATCATAGGTTTTATTACTTTCTATTAGCGTGACTTCAATTGAAGGGTCAGATTTTTTTATATACTTTGCTGCAATTGTCCCACCTGCACCACCTCCTATGACTACAACTTTTCGCACTGCGCCCAAAGCAATATTGGGTATACTTAAACCAGTCGCACCTGCAAGTAACGAAGCGCTACTATATTTTATAAAATGTCTTCGGGGGAGATTATTTATCATTAACTCTGTCCAGATAAATTTTAGGGTGTCACATTTGCGTAGTAGTTCGAGAGTAACTCTAAACTTTCATGGCCGGAGACTTTTATCATTTTTTGGAGCTTGATTTTCATTTTTTTTGGCATTGCCCTGGAGCCATTTAGGTAGTCGGCCATTGTCCAAAGGAAATACGGCTGCCACTGGCCGGCTAATATTCCCGTATCACCTTCAGATGATGTTCCACTCTCTTCATGACAGCTCGCGCAAAACTTTTCATGCAATTTTTTACCACTGCTCGCCTTTACCAAATTAATTTCTTGTTGCCCAACGAATAGCTCTTGTGCGCTGAAGTAATCTGCTATAATTTTTATTTCGTTGTCTGTGTAGCCTTTTGCTATTCGATCCATGATGGTTGATGTTCGAGTGAACGCCTCGACGTCTTCCAGATCTGGATCAGATTCGATAGCTGCATTAAGTTGGCCACTTTCTTCGTATTTAAATGCCAACATCGCACCGAGGAGATAGTTACGAGACATACCCCCTAGGCGAGGAATCGCTGGACCTAAACTATTTCCATTTTCCCCATGACACGCTATGCAGGTGGCAGTGAGCATTTCGGCTCGACTATTCGCGTTTACAGTAAGAACCGTAAAAGAAACACCAATAAGTAGTATAAGTTTTGCTATCAGGCGCATACGCCCGCATCCCCATCAGCTAATTGATTTTTGAAAATAACCCCATATATCAATTTTCAGTTTAGATTAAGTGGGCGTTGGTGTCATCTACGTCATTCAGAAGTTACTAAACAGTCTCATGCATCAGGGTTTTCCGGTTCCTCGTGGGCTGTTCCTTTATGACAGTCAATACATGTTTTTCCTTGTTCTTGAGCTTTTAAGTGCTTTTTGCGTGAGAATTTCGCTTGCTCTGAGGTATCCATAAACTCGAAGGCATGGCATGAACGACATTCTCTAGAGTTGTTTGCCCGCATTTTTTCCCACACACGATTAGCCATTACCCAGCGATGCTTCTCGAATTTTTCTTTGGTGTCGATTACTCCGGTGATCTCGCCCCAGACATCTTTAGCCGCGATGATTTTAGCGTAAAGCTTTGGTCCAAAAGAATGTGGTACATGACAGTCAGCACATTCGGCTCGTACACCCGAAGCGTTTTTGTAGTGATATGACTCTTCCCATTCATTGGTTACCCATTGCATGGAGTGGCACGAGGTGCAAAATTCGGTAGTATTGGTTTTTTCAGTGACAGCAGAGAAGCCCGCTGCGATGATAACTCCTAGTCCGGTCGCTAAAAGAAAAGCTATTATATAACCTCGTCGAAGCAGCGTGCTCCCGCTACTCACAGTGACTTTTTCTCTGTTACCGCATAGTGAAGAGTTATTACCATTAATACTGACTCCCTATATATAATGTATTTAACACTTTTACTTTTAACATTTTAGACGAGATGAGCCAAGTAAACACCAATGCTTGAAGGTGTCGAATCAAATTTTTCGTAAGAAAAAAATGGTGGGCCCGGTAGGACTCGAACCTACGACCAAGGGATTATGAGTCCCCTGCTCTAACCAACTGAGCTACAGGCCCTAATGAAATTATCTTTTTACTTACTGATCTAAGAATGTCCGAAGCCTTTCCGAGCGGGAAGGGTGCCGGAGCTTACGAAGCGCTTTAGCCTCGATTTGTCTTATTCGTTCTCTAGTAACATCGAACTGTTTCCCGACCTCTTCCAACGTATGGTCGGTATTCATATCTATACCAAAACGCATTCTTAAAACTTTAGCTTCTCGCGGAGTAAGCCCCTCTAGAACTTCCCTTGTATTTCTGCATAGTCCTTGAAAGGTTGCAGAATCAACCGGCGCATCCATATTTTGGTCTTCAATGAAGTCACCTAAATGCGAATCTTCGTCGTCCCCTATTGGAGTTTCCATAGAAATCGGTTCTTTAGCAATTTTAAGTACTTTGCGCACTTTATCCTCAGGCATCTCCATTCTTTCGGCTAATTCTTCAGGGGTAGGCTCCCTTCCTTGCTCCTGCAATATTTGACGCGAAATTCTGTTCAGCTTATTGATAGTTTCTATCATATGAACCGGTATTCGAATAGTACGAGCCTGATCCGCGATTGAGCGAGTAATAGCTTGTCGAATCCACCATGTTGCGTAAGTCGAAAATTTATAGCCTCGACGGTACTCAAATTTGTCTACAGCCTTCATCAACCCAATATTACCTTCTTGAATAAGGTCTAAGAACAGCAATCCTCTGTTAGTATATTTCTTGGCAATAGAGATGACTAATCGAAGGTTAGCTTCGACCATTTCTTTTTTCGCGCGGCGGGCTTTAGCTTCTCCAGTGGACATCTGACGGTTTAGGGTTTCCATTTCTGCTACGGTTAGGTTGTTTTCTTCTTCTAGCTCAGCCAAGATTTTCTGGTAATCAACAATTATAGATTTGTTCTTTTTTATAACAGGGGCGAAAGGTTTTTTTTGCTTACTGACACTATCAACCCATTTAAGATTAGTTTCATTATCTTTAAAACTAGCCAAGAAGTCTTTTCGGGTCATTTTTGCCTGTTTTACACATATATCAAAAATTGACTGTTTCGCTTTTCGAACGTCTTTAATGACGCCAGTAACTATTTCTGCTAACACTTCGAAAAGTTTTGGATTTAACTTAAATTCTACGAATTTTTCCTGCATTTCTTCTCGCAACGCCACGCTCGCGGCATGCTCTCGGCCTTTGCTTTTCGAAGATCTTACGGTTTTTTTACATAATTTCGCATAAGCGGAAAACCGGTTTTCGACATCTTCTAAGTCTAGGGTTGGCTTGCTTTCGTCGTCGTCATCATCGTCTTTTTCTTCTGTTTCGCCGCTCTCGCTGGCTTTATTAAGAGACTGGATCTCCGCATCGTAGTCCATGAAACCGGACATTATGTCGGTTATTTTGCATTCTTCGATTTTATATTGTTCGTAGTACCCGAGAAAAACTTCGTTTACCTCCGGGAAATCAGCAAGGGCAAATAGCGCCTGTTTTAGACCATTTTCAATCCGCTTTGCGATTTTTATTTCACCCTCTCTGGTTAGAAGGTCAACTGTGCCCATTTCTCGCATATACATTCGTACCGGATCAGTTGTTCGGCCGAATTCATTATCGACGGATGCCAATGCGGCAGCTGCTTCTTCTGCTGCCTCTTCGTCTACTGTAGTTCCACCATTCAACAGCAGCTCGTCGGTATCGGGCGCTACTTCGTGCACAGTGATACCCATATCATTTATCATGTTGACTATGTCTTCGATTTGTTCGGGGTCAACTATGTCACTAGGTAAGTGGTCATTGACTTCGTGATACGTCAGGAATCCCTGCTCCTTCCCCTTGGCTATAAGTGTTTTTAATTGGGACTGGGGGCTAGCTTTTTCTTGTAATTCCATATGCTTTCTTGAGTCTCACAAAAATAAAAAAATATATGTTTAAGGAAAGACTTACTGTTGGGCCTTATTGCAGCTTTTAGGTTAAAAATAACCGGGCTAATCGCCCACTGCACCTGATCGTTTATTATATCGCGCAAATTAGGGCGCGACTAGTCCTAACAGTTAAACGGCTATTTTTGTATACGTTTTATTTTTTATAGCCGCGTAGAAGCTGCTTTTGCTCTTGTGTAAGATCATTCAAAGGCAGATTTTTAATTGACAATATTTGTTGTTCAACACCTTTAGATTCAAGCTTTTTAAAGACGTCTTTTAGTTCTATGGACGCTTGCTCTTCTGCAAGATGGTTATTGACGGCAGCTATTTGTAATAGAGTTTGCTCCGTGGGGACACCGCGAAATCTTTCAATGAGACTTCCTGTGGTCAGGTTTTCGCTGGCACATTTTTTCCAAACCTCAAATAAGATGTCGCAGTCAGGCAAGTTATCACGGATAAAAACTATTTCCGCTTCGGATACGTGGCTAGCTAACGAAGGCCACGCTAGCATCAAGCCGATAGCCTGTTCCTGAAGAGAGCGACTAGTATAGCTTTTAATTGTATTAACACGCTTTTGTTGGTTGGCGGTCGCGATAAGCCCAATTTCCTGTCGCACTATATTCTCGTCAAATTTCGTTATATCTGAAATTGCGCGCGCGGCGACAGCCTTTAATGCAGTATCAGATATTTTCGCCATAAACGGCTTAATAGTTCTCAGTAGATTGGCTCTACCTTCACCCGAGCTTAAATCCAAGTTCTGTTTTAAAGAGTCTATTAAGTAATCGATAAGACCATAAACTTGAGACGCAGCGAAAAAGCGATCACTTCCAAATTTTCGAACCGCGCTGTCTGGATCGTGACCGTCAGGTAAAAAGCAAAATTCGACTTGTCGATCACCTTGGATTTTGGGAAGTGATAGTTCTAACCCTTTCCACGCAGCTCGCTGCCCCGCTTTATCGCCATCGAAGCAAAAAATGATTTTTGGCGAATGCCGGAACAGTTTATCTATGTGTGCGGATGTGACGGCGGTCCCCAAAGTCGCAACAGAATTTTTAATTCCAAATTGATACAAAGAGATCACGTCCATATAGCCCTCTACTACTATGAGACTTTCCAATTGGCCAGACGAAATTGCCTGTTTCAGACCGTAAAGCTCGGTACCTTTGTGGAATACCTCGGTTTCGGGAGAATTTAAATATTTCGGTTCACTTTGGTCTAGAACCCTGCCACCGAAGCCTAGTACCCGACCTCTCTTATCATGTATCGGAAATATGATTCGATCTCTAAAACGATCATAATAGCCCGATGACTGCTTTTTGATCACGAGGCCACCTTTTTCTAGGCTTTCTTCCGTCTCCCCATTTTTAGCAAGATCATCTATTAGATTCCGCCAACCCTCTGGGGCATAGCCTATTCCAAAGATTTTAGCAGTCTCGCCTGAGATACCTCTATTTTTGAGATAGTTTATGGCTTTATCTTTCGAAGTAGCTGTTCGCAACTGTCGTTTGTAGAATGCCTCAGCGCGTCCTAGCATTTCGAAAGTTTGCTTAGAGTTCACCGCGTTCTTACTAGAGACATCTCTCGGAATTTGTACGCCAGCTAGATCGGCAAGCTCTTCTACCGCTTCAAGGAATTCGAGATTTCGATAAGCCATTAAAAATCCTATTGCAGTTCCGTGCACTCCACAGCCAAAGCAGTGGTAAAATTGTTTTTCTCGACTGACTGTGAAGCTCGGAGTTTTTTCACCGTGGAAAGGGCATAGTGCTTGAAACTCTTTGCCCGCTTTGCGGAGAGGTAGGTAATTTTCGATTAATTCTACAATATCAGTCCTAGCGACCAAATCGTCAATAAATTGTTGGGGTATGCGTCCTGCCATAGCTCATTGTAGACAGCATAGCGACAATCGGAAAGATAAACTTACTGGTTGGAAGAAAGTTGGGCCTTGACTAAGCTACTCACTGCACTCATATCTGCTTTACCTAATAATTGTGTATTTAGCGCGCCCATTACTTTGCCCATGTCACGCATACTAGACGCACCACAATTTTCGATCGCTGAAATCACTTGGACTTTAATTTCTTCAGCGGATAATTGCTCGGGTAGATACGTCATTAGCACGTTAATTTCGAACTGCTCTTGATCAACTAGGTCCTGTCTACCGCCAGCTTCGTACTGCGCGATGGACTCTCGTCGTTGCTTCACCATTTTTGTCAATATCTGGTTAGCAATTTCATCCGAGACTTCAGACTGTTCATCGACTTCATATTGTTTGAATGCAGCTGATGCAAGCCGAAGCGCCGCCAACGAGCTTTTCTCTCCCGCTCGCATTGCAGTTTTTATATCGTCTAGTAATATATTTTTTATCACGTTTGACTATATCCCAGCCCGTTTGAGGACTATTTCAACTTTTCTAACATCCGCTAGTACATGCGTTTCCGGTGAATTATTTGACGCGACGCTTTTTTCTGCCATCGCTTGACCGCGGCTGCTGCTTTACGTTTTCTCACCTGAGTCGGTTTTTCGTAGAACTCTCGTCTGTGGACTTCGGCGAGAACACCTTCTTTCTCGCACGCACGTTTAAAGCGTCTCATCGCGATGTCGAATGGCTCATTTTCTCTGACACGAATATTTGGCATGCTTTTTATGTTCCCTACTGCGTTAATTATTTTTACTAAAGGGGGCGAAATATAACTATAATTTGGTTGTAAGTCACGCTTTTAGATGCTTTAGGTGCTGTTATTTATGAAAATTTTGGGTATTGAAACCTCCTGTGATGAGACAGGAGTAGCTATTTACGACAGTGAACGTGGGCTTCTAGCGGATATTTTGTTTAGCCAGGTTAAGACTCACGCTAAATACGGTGGAGTAGTACCTGAGTTGGCCTCGAGGGACCATATTCGTAAGGTAGGCTCACTATTGGAGGGTGCTTTAGAGAAAGCGGATTTGGATCTTAAGTCTATAGACGGTATTGCTTATACGGCTGGTCCCGGGTTAGCTGGAGCTCTCTTGGTCGGTGCGGGATTTGCGCGGTCTCTAGCTTGGGCGTTAGATATTCCATCTCTTGCGATAAACCATATGGAAGGACATCTTTTAGCTCCGATGTTAGACGCTCGGGAAGGTCTAGAAATGCCCTTTTTAGCTCTGTTAGTATCCGGTGGGCACACTCTGTTAGTGCATGCACGTGGACTGGGTAAGTATGAGATATTAGGAGAGTCTCTAGATGATGCCGTGGGCGAGGCGTTTGATAAAGTTGCGAAAATGCTTGGTTTAGGTTACCCCGGAGGGCCTATTGTTGAGACTTTGGCGAAAAAGGGTAATTCTGCCGCATTTACATTTCCCAGACCGATGATTAATCGGCCTGGCCTAGACTTCAGTTTTAGTGGCCTCAAAACTCATGTGATGACGACGGTCATCAATCTTGAAGATGCGGAATTGAATCGTTCTGATATTTGTCGCGCCTTTAGTGATTCAGTAGTCGACGTCCTTTCCATAAAATGTCGTCGTGCAATAGAGCAAACGGGGGTGCGAAAATTAGTAGTTGCTGGAGGTGTGAGCGCTAATAAGGCAATTAGACGAGGTTTAGAGGCTATATGCCAAGATCTCGAGAGCGAAGTTTTTTTCCCTTCCATGCAGTTCACGACAGATAATGGAGCTATGATCGCGTTTGCTGGATATTGTCGCATGAAATTAGGGGAGTCAGACACTTTCGAAGATCAGGTTAGGGCCCGATGGCCACTATCAGATATGAACCCACCCGCGACATGATTAGGGTAGCTTACAGGTTGGCTTTCTGACCTATTTTTTTCTCATCACCTCTCATTAAATTCACTAAATTTTGTTTATGACGGATAAATATAATTAGTGAGCAGCAACTCAGCACAACAAGCATCGAAGTGGGAATTTCTATTATGTAAGCGGCTATCGGCGTTACCGTTATTGCTAGGAGTGCAGATAATGAGGAGTAGCGCGTAAGAAATGCTGTGGCGGCCCATGTAAGGATAAAGCAACATGCCAGCAACCAATTCAGGGCCACTAAAATACCAATAAACGTAGCGATCCCTTTCCCGCCCTTATATTGATAGAATACTGGATACATGTGTCCTAGAAGCGAACACAGTCCGATGAAAGCAAGTGCCCCTGGCGAAAAACTTAGTTTATATCCTATAGCTATCGGGATTATTCCCTTAGTGATATCGCCAACTAGAGTCAGAGCAGCGGCTGTTTTACCGGCGTAACGTAGAATATTGGTTGTTCCAGGATTGCCTGATCCTATTTTTCTTGGGTCAGTGACTTTGAATATTTTGCTGACGATAATGGCGCTTGAAATGGATCCGATCAGGTAAGCGAAAATGTTGGTTAGGAGTATCATTGTCATAATGCCAATATTAACCTAATTTGAACAATCGCACCCAGTAGACTTTGAAGTTTGGTACTATCTTACTTTTGCGAACTGTTAGAAACCTATGGACATAATATATCTTCGTGACTTACAAGTAGATGCCATCATCGGGGTATGGGAGTGGGAACGCCATATAAGACAAAATTTGATCCTGAATTTAGAGCTTGGTGCGGACATTACTGATGCTGCTAAATCAGATAATCTTACCGATACGGTTGATTATAAAGCGGTTAGCGATCGTGTGATCGAATATACTAAATCTACCGAATTTCAGTTAGTGGAAAGTCTGGCGGAGAAAATTGCCGCTATTATATTAAGCGAGTTTCGCGTGAGGTGGTTGAAGTTGACTATCGGGAAACGAGGCGTCTTGCCTGAGGTTTTTGAAGTTGGTATCGTCATCGAGCGTGGCGAAAAATTCTGAATAGTCGCGAGAAAAAAGCATGTGTTTTAGTCGGGACAAATGTCTCACATGCTGAAAATATTAGATCCTGTATGCAGAAGTTGGACGCAGAATTCACGTGTATTAGGCGGTCTGCTCTATACGAAAGTAATGACTTTTCTTCAGGTAAAGAGCTAAAGTATTGGAACTTTGCGGTCAGTTTTCACTGTTCTCTATCTTACTCAAACTTAATAAATAGGTTGAAATATATCGAAAGGTCGTGTGGTCGGCATCAATCAGGTTCGCTCACCTACGAGGTCCCTATCGACTTAGATTTAGTGTTTTTATTAGTAGAGAGTTCAATAGACTCAGAGGTGGAACACTGTTTGGATTATAATTTTATCGCAAAGACGAGTTACTTTATCGGGCCGCTGGCAAATTTGTATCCTTCATGGATACATCCCGATACCCAGACCAATCTGTCGATGGCGTATAAAAATATAAAGGGATTGTTACCCCGATTGGAGGAAATTCCACATGTATGTTAGCAAAATGGTCCGCAAGCTAAATTTCCGTCGGTATTTAGTAAATAAGCACTACTTTTTACTTGCTATCGTCATGGTGACAGTAGGTTGCGCCAGTGTGAAGTATGTTGGGGAGCTAGTCGAGGACGAATTTGATACGCACTCACCATCCTTTAACTTTTTGAGTCAAAAAAAAATCGATCAGAAAGTAGCTGAATTTGAGAAAACAGTTTCCCGCTATGCAAAAAACTTGAAATATGGATACTTTCGCGAAGCCTATAGATGGGTGAAGCACCGTGATGGTAGAAGAGTAGTGCCACTGGATAAGAGTATCTATATGTACCGTATCCATAGTTATGAAGTGCTAAGCAGCTTTATGTCTGATAATGGCAGAGAAGCACGGGTTATGGCAAAAGTCTCTTTCTATGAGATTGACACTGGAGCGCTCGTGGAGATTCTAGATGAGCAGATCTGGTGGTTTGCAGAAGTGGCGAACGAATGGTTTGTCGAAGCTTTTGTTCCTATCGAGACTGAGATATAGCGTCACTAAATTAGGTATTAAGAGTCCGTCCTCCATCAACATTAAGTACGTGGCCGGTAACATATTCTGCTTTAGCTAGATAACTGACTGCTTGCGCAATATCGAATGGATTGCCAATTCTGGCCAGCGGTGTTGATGCTATCACGTCGTCTTGTACCGAGCGATTCTCGCTCGAAGCCCAAAGAATAGCACCAGGAGCGACGCAGTTGACTCTTATATCAGGGGCCAAGTCAAAGGCAAGAGCGTTGGATGCGGCCACTAATGCTGCTTTAGACGCGCAATAGGCAGAGTAGTTTTTTCTAGGATTTTCCGAATGAATATCTGTAATATTTATAATAGAACCTCGGGATTCACGCAAAAAAGGCATCGCTTCTAATGACAAAAAATATGGTATTTGTACATTGATAGTGTGTAAAAGATCCCATAAGCGCTCGACGCTTTTACTTTCTTTTAAGGGTGTTTCCAAAAAGGTGGAGGCATTATTGACTAATAGACTTATTTTACTAGTTTTATCGACTACCATTCTTATCAGTTTACTAGCCGCATTTTTTTCTGCTAGATCTTGTTTTATAGTAAGGGCCGAATTTGGGCGCTTTTTATTTAAATCTTTTTCAAGCTGATAGGCTTCGTCGATCGATGTATGATGGTGTATAACGATTTGGTAACCATCCGCGTGAAGTTGTTCTGCTATTGCGGCGCCGACTCTTTTTGCAGCGCCAGTGATTAGCGCTACAGGTTGATGTATTTTAGTATTAATTTTTCTGTTCTCCTCGAAACTATTACACGTACTACAAGCCGGAATTAGATGAAAAATTCAGATCAGACTTTTAGCTTACAAGATATCTCGCCAAAAGGTCTAGAGCGGTCTCGGAAACTTACGAAGTTAATTGCGAGTGAAATTAGGGCTACTAATCAACAGGTAATTTCTTTTGATCGTTTTATGTCACTGGCTTTATACGCCGACTCACTTGGTTATTATGTTAGTGGCCGAGAGATTTTTGGTGCCAAAGGCGACTTTGTGACCGCCCCCGAAAGTGGCGACCTTTTCGGCTTTTGCGTGGCTGAGCAGTGCGCAGAAATTTTAGATTGGAATGATATAGCTATTACAGAATTTGGAGCTGGCTCAGGAGCGCTGGCGGATACGATTATCCGTTACTTTGATGGGAAGATTTCGCCGAAAAATTTTAATTATTACATTATTGAGCCAAGCCCATATCTTTCGAAGAGGCAAAAGATGCGACTGTCAAAAATTAACTCCCAATTGGTGGAAAAAGTTAAGTGGCGAGTGACTTTTCCTAATGAAGGGTTTTTTGGCGTTGCTATAGCAAATGAAGTTTTCGATGCCATGCCTGCACGGCGATTTACTATTCGTCATGGTGAAATACAGGAGCTAGGAGTAGCCTATGATGGCGAGAATTTTGTTTGGAGGCTAAAAGAATCTTCGGTAATACCAGATCTGATACGTGATCGAATGATGAACTATCCTGAAGGTTACATAGCGGAGCATATAGAGGGACAGATCACCTGGTTTGAACAGCTCAAGAAATTTTTTAACTCTGGGGTACTTTTAGTTGCGGATTATGGATATGTCGATAAAGAATTTTTTCATTTAGATAGATGCGACGGCACTTTAAGGTGCTACTTTCAGCATCATGTCCATGATAATCCTTTCCTGGCTATAGGTCTTCAGGATATAACTACGTCGGTTAATTTTTCTTATTTAGCTGAGTGCGCATTATCCGCGGGATTCAGGGTAGATGGCTTCACTTCTCAGGCAAAATTTTTGATAGGCAACAAGCTAGACGACAAAATTGCGGCGTTGAGTCGAGGTGATAGTATTGATGCTTATAGACTGGCGCAAGAGGCAAAGCGACTAATTTTACCCACTCATATGGGCGAGAGTTTTAAATTCATGGCATGTTCTAACGGGATTGATAAGACTATGTCTGGGTTTGTCGACAACGAACGCTTCCGGTTAGGATAAAGATGACATTTTTACAATTAGTGACGCTAGCTTTTGTTCAGGGCGTTACCGAGTTCTTACCTATATCAAGCAGCGCTCATTTAATTTTAGTGGCCAAATTTACCACCTGGACTGATCAAGGATTGAGTCTTGATATCGCAGCTCATTTGGGCTCTTTAATCGCTGTGTGTGTCTATTTTCGAAAGGATATTAATAGTATTTGCCACTCGTGGTTTTCAAATAGACGGAAAAATTTGCAATGTGGTGACAGACTTCTTTCAATTTATTTGTTCGTTGCCACTTTGCCAATCGTGGTCTGTGGTCTGGTATTTTATGATTTTATAGCCGCTGAACTTAGATCTGTCTATGTGATAGGGGTAATGACTATTTTGTTCGGACTAGTTCTTTGGGTCTCAGATGCTATTGGCAGTAAAAGTCGACTATTAGCTGCCATGAAATGGCGGGATGCGATATTGATAGGGGTAATTCAAGCTCTTGCCCTTATACCAGGAACTTCTCGTTCAGGGGTCACAATATCGGCAGCTCTTTTGCTCGGTTTTTCTCGAGAAAGCGCGGTTAGGTTTTCTTTTTTACTAGGCATCCCAACAATTTTTGCGGCAGTGGTTTACGAGATTATCGGTGAAAGTTTTAGCATGGATTTGGGACAGTGGCTTACTTTAGGGGTTATGACCGTACTGTCTGCTATTTTTGCATATGGAGGTATCTACTATTTTATTCGATTGCTCGATAGGATTGGAATGTTACCTTTCATTCTATATCGGATTATTTTAGGAGTTTTTATAATTACATTTTCAATGAATTTTAGCTCAACGCATGCACTGAGTTCTACGGACGCCATGAAAAACACTAAAGTAGCTATTTTTGCTGGAGGCTGTTTTTGGTGTATGGAAGAACCTTTCGATTCGCTGCCCGGTGTGTATATAACTACAGTAGGATACATTGGGGGAACTCAGGAAAATGCAACTTACAGTGAAGTATCAAAAGGTCACACTCGTCACGTAGAGGCTATCAAAGTGGCTTACGACGATTCGGAAATCTCATTCGCTCAACTTCTGGAGGTTTATTGGAAAAACATAGACCCTTTTGATGCGGGAGGGCAGTTTTGTGACCGGGGTCGGCAGTACGCTAGTGTGGTGTATTTTTTAAACCAAGAACAAGCAAGTGAGACGAAGCGCCAAATAGAAGAGTTACAAAATTCAAGATTTCCGAATAATGAAATTGTTACTGCGATAAGACCAGCAGGACAGTTTTATACCGCGGAGCCCTACCATCAAAACTACTATCTGAATAACACGGTTCGATATAAATTATATAGATATCAATGCGGTCGTGACGCTAGATTGCGTGAGATTTGGACTGTGGAGTGAGTATATCATTAGCAAGCGCAATTTTCTTAATTTTGAGTTTCTTGGCAAATGAGTCCCCACTAAGATTTTGTTGGATCAGATCTCTTTTGTTTATGTTTTTTACAGCGTTGGTAATAGATAGAAGTTCTTTCGCAGAAACATATGTATGAGCGTCTCGATCGATCTCTAGCTCGATTTCATATAGTAGTAGTAGTTTAGGAAACAGGTGGTCATTCTTAAAGGCGCCAACTAAATCGAGCAAGTGTATGACTTTACTACCTAACTTCGGTGTAAATTCTTTTTTTATAATCTTCAAGAAACTAGCTCTTTTAGCGATGAGTTTGAATTTTTTAGCCACCTTTAATCGATCACAAAAAGATTCCATTTGTTCGTGCGTAAGTTCTTCATTTTCCTGATTATGTAAAAATAAAGCCCGAGAGAGAAGAGCGAAAATTAACTCGGGATCTTGTTCGAGTCTATTTTTTTTATATAGCAGAGAAAGTATTTTTGTGTCTTGAGAATAAGATTCTTGGCTAAACAATTTAATAAAAAGTGAGTTAAATTCTGGAAATAGTTTTTTCAAGGCTCGGCACTCGGCTAACACTTTAAAAAATATCAGCGGGTGATCTGTGACTATTGCTCTCTTAAATTCGGACCATACCCTCTCTTCTTTTAATTCCGAGAGTTGATTTTTAGCCACCATGTCGAGCATTATGGCCATCGTTTTATCTGCAATCGAAAAGTTTAGCTTAGCCGCAAATCTCGCACCACGCAGAATCCTCAAGGGATCCTCTAAGAACGCTTCGGTTACATGTCTAAGGATGCATTTCCGTAAGTCACCAAGTCCACCGTATGGATCGATTATGTTGCCCGATTCGTCTGATGCCATAGCATTTACGGTGAAGTCCCTTCGTGACAAATCTTCTTCTAAAGTGACTGATTCATGGGCTATTGCTTCAAAACCAAGATAACCTTGGCCAGTTTTTCTTTCCAGCCTTGCTAGCGCATACTCTTCTTTGGTCTGGGGATGGAGGAACACAGGAAAGTCTTGCCCCACTCGTTCAAATCCTTTTTCTAGCAAGATATTCTCATTGGCCCCCACTACAACCCAGTCTGTGTCTTCTGGTGTTCTTTTTAAGAGCGAGTCTCTCACGGCTCCGCCTACTTTATAGATCTTCATGTTAGGCCGAAGTGATTATCTTTCCATCCGGATCATAACTAAGTTCGATCGCGAAACTTGTAGTACGCAAGCCGACTATTATTTTTTGCGAGATATCCTGGCACGATTGAATCCATACTAGTTGGAATGATACCCAGTTGTGAAAGTCCATTCTCATCAGTACAGATAGACTCTACTTTTAAGGACCGTAAGTTATCTCTTGAGAATGGTTTCCCTGGACAATACTGCAAAATATTAGCCTGGATGGAGGATAGTCCTTCACCCAAAGGTAGAATCTTTTTCCTGTAACCTGCCACTTTGGCTATATACTCAACAATTTCTTTAAGGGTTAGTATTTCAGGTCCCGCAATATCAAATGCTTCCTGGCGCGCCTGCGGATTTTGTATTATTTTTAGTATTGTTTTTACAACGTCTCCGACATAAATTGGCTGGAGTCTAGTATGGCCCATAGCGAGAGGGAATATTGGGGGAGCAAGTTTTAGCAGGGTATGAAAACGATTTGTGAAGCTGTCCCGTGAACCAAAGATTACTGAAGGCCTGATTATAGTTACCTTAGTTGAGCTGGCGCATTTCGAATTCCTAATTTGGGAACTTTTATCCGAGTTAGTAGCCAGTAATAATGCCTCAGCAGCTTTTTTTGAGCTTAGATAATGGCTAGCGTCAGATTTATTTGCGTTAAGCGCTGATATTTGCAGGAGCTGTGGAATATTAAGGTGCTCGCAGGCCTTTAACAAATTCTCCGCGATATCTGTGTGCACGGCCTTAAAGCCCTTACCATTGTCCCATTTTTCGTTCAGAATTCCGATAAGATTTACTGCTGCAACACATCCACAGAGTCCTTGACTCAAGGCTTCCTTGGTGAAATCTCTAATCACTCTGATTTCACTGTGTGGAAGAAGCCATAGATGTCGAGCATTTTCTCTTTTTCTTGTGAGGATTCGCACAGTATAACCATGCTTTATTAGTTCATTTGAGAGATAACTACCGACGAACCCGCTTCCGCCTAAGATACCGATAATTGGTTTAATCATTACTTCATATTCCGTAGATTTATTATATGTTGATCATACAAAGAGAATGGCGCCGTGTGGCTAAGCAGTCTCAATTGTAGGAAATAGTCCGATTAATTCCCCTATTTATAATCGCATATTAACCAGATACTTCATATTATATTTACTGAAATTTATGTGTAATTAAGAGTTGAATTCATATTTCGGAGAGAATCTATGAGTCGTGAAGGGCCTCAAAGTTTGGAAAGTGTAGTTTTGAGTAGGAGAACAATACATTTATTTAAAAAAGAACAAGTAAGCGATGAATTGATTGAATGGGCGGCAGATATTGCCTGTTGGGCGCCAAATCACTTTTTAACAGAGCCATGGAAGTACTATCTGCTGAGTAACAGACTCAAGGATCAAATTATAGATTTAAATTATAGGGAAAACTTATCCGCTAAAGGAGAGAGGTATGCTGAGGTAAAAAAGAATAGATGGCAAAATATTCCTGGATGGCTAGTTATCACTTCTAAAAGAGCCAAAACCGAAAAAGAAGAGCGAGAAAATTATGCAGCGTGCTGTTGTGCCGCGCAAAATTTAATGTTGCTTTTATGGACTAGAGGCGTCGGCGTGAAGTGGACGACTGGCAATATTATTGAATCAATTGACTTCGCTAATATCATTGGATTTACTGTGAACGAAGAGAAGCCGATAGGTATGTTTTGGTATGGATATCCTGAGACTATCGGTAAGCAGGTGCGTCAACCTATAAACAATGTATTACTCAGAGTATAGGCTCCTATTTACTAGCCCCGGCTTTTAACGCCCTTTCGGCCGATTTCTCTAGAAGTCTTTTATCTGGTGGATCGTCCCAGTTTGAAAGGTGTCTCTCCAAAATATCGTATAGCAAGTTTATTTGTTCGGTCGAGTCATTTAATGCAGCGATGTAGTTAATCCTGTCTCCACCATGCTCACGAAAAAGATTTTGGTTCAGTATGGAGATTTCTTCTAAAGTTTCGAGGCAATCTACCGCAAATCCTGGGCAAACTATATCAACATTCTTAATTCCTGCCGATCCCAATTTTTCCAAGGTTTTATCAGTGTATGGTTCTAGCCATTGCTTTGGACCAAAGCGAGATTGAAACGTTAATGTCCATTCTCTATCCGTTAAGCCAAGTTCTTCGGCAACCATTCTCGTTGTCGCAAAGCACTGGCAGTGATAGGGGTCTCCCGCAAGGAAAGTATCTTTAGGGATACCGTGAAAAGAGAATAGAAGATGCTGGCCTTTATTGCCAGACTTCCACTGTGATCTAATTGATTCGGCGACTGCCGAAATATACAGTGGGTTATTATGGTAGTCTGATGTAAAGCGTAGCTCAGGTATCCAGCGCTGAGTTTTGAAATAATCAAAGACTGCGTCATATACTGAGGCAGTCGTGGCTGAAGCATATTGTGGATATAAGGGTAAAACCAAAATTTTTCGGATATTTTGTTGTTGTAAATCCTTTATAGCCTTTTGTATAGATGGCTCGCCGTAACGCATTCCTAAACTAAAAACCAGATTGGTAGAATTCGGACCTTCAAATTTCTTTCGAAGCTTATCTAGGATCCTTTCGGAAAAAACAAGTAAAGGAGAACCATGATCGGTCCATATACTTTTGTATGCTTTCGCAGACTTTCTAGGGCGCGTATTAAGAATGATTCCATGTAGGATGGGTAGCCAAAGTAATTTCGATAATTCGACTACTCGATTGTCAGACAAAAATTCTGCTAAATATTTTTTTACTGCCGCGGTGGTGGGTGCTTTCGGAGTTCCAAGGTTACAGAGCAATACACCCACTTTTGGTGTGCGTCCGTGCTCGAAATTTTTCGTTCCTTTTATTACTGGCATATCAGTTTACCACTTGGTAAGTTGTATTCACTTGTATCCGAAGAGCCTTAACATTTAGATTATTTTTCCACATCGCTTAACCCACTATCACTTTCTTCTTTTTATAATACCCATGTTACGATAAAGTAATGCAATTAATCTTATAAATAAATGTAAGCTTTCCGTGTTACAGTTGGTTGGGTCCTACCGGCTAATGCAGCGCATCCGAGTTTGCACAAAAGGGGACTTAATTGAATTACTGCAGTAATTGTGGATCGGCAGAGGTTAGTAAATCGGTCCCCGACGGCGACGATCGAGCGCGTTGGGTTTGTAGCGCCTGCGGGTCAGTGTTTTATCAAAACCCAAAAGTAGTCGCCGGATGTCTTCCTATTTGGGAAGGTCAGGTGCTGTTGTGTAAGCGAGCTATCGAGCCTAGGCTGGGGTGGTGGACTTTACCTGCAGGTTATATGGAAAACGGAGAAACAATCCTTGAGGCGGCGGTTAGGGAAACGCGTGAAGAAGCTTGCGCGCGGGTTGAGATATCTCACCTTTTTACTATATTCAGTCTTCCAGAAATCAATCAAATCTACGTAATGTTTCTCGCGGATCTAAGTGGACCAGACTTTGCCCCAGGGCTAGAGAGTTTAGAATGTCGATTGTACAAAGAGGAGCGAATTCCTTGGTCCGAGATAGCGTTCCCTACCATTACACATACTCTTCGTTTTTATTTTGAAGATCTGAAATCTGGATCTTTTTCTCAGCATATTGGAGATTTTCTTCGTCGAGATGGTAAGCTTATAATGCGTCCACAGTTGAAAATTGATGGAACTGAAATAGTAACGCATTGGTGAAAAGTACATGACCGAACTTACCTTATTTGAGAAGATTGTGGCTAGAGAAATTCCCGCAGACATCGTATTCGAAGACGAGCTGTGCATTGCATTCCGGGATATCGCGCCTCAAGCGCCACTACATGTTTTGCTTTGCCCGAAAGTGCCACTCAAGATGCTATCTGAGACCGTTGATGGAGACGGCGAATTGTTAGGGCATCTCTTCCTAACGGCTCCTCGTGTGGCGCGTTTATTGGGCTATAACGACGGTTTCCGAGTAGTGGTGAATAATGGAGCTGATGCGGGACAAACCGTTTTTCATCTGCACTTACACATACTGGCAGGCAGAACATTCGCCTGGCCGCCGGGTTGATGGTTGTTTGATAAGTGACTAGCGCTTCATAGCGTCAAAGAAGTCCGCATTATTTTTTGTCGCTTTGAATCTTTCGAGTAAGAATTCCATTGCTGCCACTTCTTCCATAGGGTGTAAAAGTTTTCGTAGAATCCACATTTTTTGAAGTTCATCAGGTTTAGTCAGTATCTCTTCTCGGCGTGTACCCGACCGATTAATATTGACGCTAGGAAAGATACGTTTTTCAGCTATCTTACGGTCCAAATGGACCTCCATGTTGCCTGTTCCTTTAAATTCTTCATATATAACGTCATCCATGCGCGAGCCGGTGTCTACTAGCGCAGTTGCCATGATTGTGAGACTTCCTCCCTCTTCTATGTTCCTCGCCGCACCAAAAAATCGTTTTGGTCGTTGAAGAGCATTTGCATCTACCCCCCCGGTGAGAACTTTTCCAGAGGAAGGAACAACAGTGTTATATGCCCTCGCTAGGCGGGTTATAGAGTCGAGCAGGATAATTACATCTCTCTTATGCTCTACCAGACGTTTCGCTTTTTCTATGACCATTTCAGCTACCTGAACATGCCTACTCGCAGGTTCGTCGAAGGTACTAGAAATCACTTCTCCACGCACAGACCGTTGCATTTCAGTAACTTCCTCAGGCCTTTCATCTATTAACAAAACGATAAGATAGCAATCAGGATGATTAACTCCCAGGGAATGAGCGATACTTTGTAGCATCATAGTTTTTCCTGCCTTAGGTGGAGAGATGACTAGTCCTCTCTGGCCTTTTCCTATAGGTGACGCTAAATCAATTATTCTTGGGGTTAGATCTTCAGTACTTCCGTTGCCTAGCTCAAGCTGAAGTCGTTCTTGTGGGAATAAAGGTGTTAAATTTTCGAATAGTACTTTATTTTTAGCGTTTTCAGGTGGTTCAAAGTTAATTTCGCCTACTTTTAAGAGAGCGAAATAGCGTTCCCCATCTTTAGGAGGCCGTATTTTGCCTGATATAGTATCACCGGTCCGAAGGCTGAAGCGCCTAATTTGACTCGGAGAAACGTAGATATCATCAGCCCCAGCAAGATAGGACGAATCAGCCGTTCGAAGGAAACCAAATCCATCTTGTAAGATTTCTAAAACACCATCACCAGAAATATCTTCCCCTTTTTTTGCTTGGGATTTCAATATACTGAAGATAAGATCTTGCTTTCTTGAACGCCCGATGCCATCTATGCCCATTTCTTCGGTAAGGACCAACAATTCTGACGCAGTTTTTTGTTTTAATTCGGTAAGATTCATCATGAGGTTTTCGTGGATTACATAAGTTGTTTAGATATAAGAATTTCAGAATGCCCCAGTGTCGGAATGCGCATTATGAGTTGTTTTGGGGTGCTTGAATGCAGATTTGCACACTAGCTGAATAGGCACCTTAACATGACAATTATTTCTAGTCTAGCCCCGACGACAATATATTACTCAGCTATTGACATGCCAAGTCGACTTACAAATTTTGGTCTATGAACTCGCTCAACTGGCTCTTAGATAACGCCCCAATTTGGGTCGCCACAATGTCTCCATCCTTGAAAAGCATTAAGCATGGTATACTTCTAATACCATATTTTTGCGCAGTCTCTGCATTTTGATCGACATCTAGTTTCGCAATTTTCAATTTGTCAGCGTATTCCGACGCAACCTCGTCTAGAATAGGTGCAATCATTTTGCATGGTCCGCACCATTCGGCCCAGTAGTCTACTAATACGGGCGCGTTGGATTGCAGAACATCTGATTCGAAAGAATCATCGGTAACATGAATTAATTGTTCGCTCATTGTAGGTCTAGTATTCCTTTTGATTGTTGAGAGGCCATCGCCAAATGAACTTAAGTATTAGCTAGGGTAAGCTTAAAGAACTAAAGGCAAATATAATCCTATGAATTCATACTCAATCATTCAAGTCTTTTGTGTTGTTATTTTTTCGTTTTTAGGGCTGAAGGTCTTTCGGTCCCTGCGAAAGTCCGATACTAGGTCAAAAAAGGTAGCTAATCGCAGAGGGCGCAAGAGACGAGTTAGTGCGTCGGTTTCATCGAGTGTTAAAACCACCACCACGACAGTTGGGGTGGAGGGGAAGAACGACAATGATCTGTCTCATGTGCGTTTTGATGAGCTAGGTCTTGACCCAAGGCTTTTGAGAGGTATTGAAGATGCGGGTTTTAAATTTTGTACGCCTATTCAGGCGAGATCGCTGCCATCCCTGTTGAGAAATGAAGACATTGCGGGCCAGGCTCAGACTGGGACAGGCAAAACTGCGGCTTATTTGCTAGCTACCATGCATCGTTTATTCAAAGGGTCGGACAGGGGCAATATTCCTACTACGCGACTTCAGGCTAGCCCGCGAGCTTTGATTTTGGCGCCTACTCGAGAGTTGGCTATACAGATCAAGAAAGACGCAGATGTTCTAGGAACTTATACAGGATTCAAGTTGGCTTTGATCTATGGTGGTGTGGATTACGAAAAGCAACGGAAAATTCTACAGACGGGAGCTGATATCATTATAGGAACGCCCGGAAGAATAATAGATTTTTATAAACAAAATGTCTTTTCTCTGAATTATATTGAAGCCTTAGTTTTGGATGAGGCGGACCGCATGTTTGATCTGGGTTTTATTAAAGATTTGCGTTTTCTTCTAAGGCGGATGCCGCACCCTTCGAAGAGACTAAATATGCTCTATTCGGCAACACTCTCTCACAGAGTGAACGAGTTAGCGTATGAATACATGAATACGCCGAAGTTAGTTGAGATTGTTTCGGAAACTCGAGCTGCGAGTAAAATTTCTCAGGTACTTTACCACGTAAGCTCGGACGAAAAAATTAGCCTGTTGGTGGGTTTGCTTAATGCCCAAAAGCCATTTCGAACGATAATTTTTGCGAATACTAAGCGGGTGGTAAGCTTACTTGTTGCTTACTTGAATTGTAACGGTTATCAGGCGCGAGCTCTATCAGGTGATGTGGAGCAGGCAAAACGCCAGAGATTAATAGATGATTTTAAGATTGGTAAAATAGACGTAGTTGTTGCTACCGATGTGGCGGCTCGCGGGTTGCATATTCCGGATGTCACACATGTAGTTAATTATGATTTGCCTAATCAATGTGAAGATTACGTGCATAGAATTGGCAGGACTGCTAGAGCAGGAGCCAGTGGGGACGCTATTAGCTTAGCTTGTGAGGAATATGTTTTCTCACTGCAAAGCATTGAGGAATATATCGGTCACAAGATTTTGGTGGAGCAAGTCAATGAGTGCTTACTTCCTGATTTAATAAAACCTGTATTTAAAGATCGCAAATATCCCAAACATAGAAAAAATCATTAACGAGAATATTATAAAAACCTTATTATACGCCACGTTTCTTGGTTACAATGTAGTACTCGTCGGTTAGGCTAAGGACGCGATGGAAAAATATAAACTAGTTCCCGTAATGGTGTTTTTATTAGTTGTAATATGGTCCTGCGGCCAAAAAGGGGAGCTTTATATTCCCAAAAATGATAGTAACAGCTACATTCTTGATGCTCACCCGTAGCCTTCTGATTGAACTTAACCTTGCTTGTAGAGACAAATGAAATCAGAATTTTTGAAATATTATAATAAGCGGTTGCACCTCGAAGATATTGATTTGGGTGAAATAGCGGGCGAAGTAGGAACTCCTTGTTACGTATATTCGCGACGGTCGTTTGAGCAAGCATGGCATCAGTACAATAGCGCTTTTAAGGAGAGGGCACATCGTATTTGTTATGCGGTAAAAGCAAACGACAACTTATCGATTTTGAAGGCTTTGGCCCTCATTGGATCAGACTTTGACGTAGTATCCATCGGCGAGCTCCATAAAGTCACAGCTGCTGGTGGCAATCCAGCAGGTGTAGTTTTTTCCGGAGTTGGGAAAACTAGAGGTGAAATCACTGACGCGCTAAAAGCTGGAATAGGTTGTATTAATTTAGAATCTTGTGAAGAGTTTGAACGGCTAGAAAGCGTGGCAGCCAGTTTGGGTGCGTGTGTGAATGTCGCCGTGAGAGTGAATCCCAACGTTGACCCAAAAACTCATCCTTATATTTCTACCGGTTTAAAAGACAGTAAGTTTGGAGTACCTATTGATGACGCACGAGAATTATATCAGAGGATTTCTGCATCTAAATGGCTAAACCCGTCGGGTATTGCTTGTCACATAGGCTCTCAGATAACTAGCGTCGATCCGATAATTGAAGCTGTGAGGCATGTTGTTGATTTAGCCCTAGGTCTTAAAGTTATTGGGATAAAAATCACTAATATCGATGTAGGTGGGGGATTAGGTATAGATTATGCCGGTGAGACGCCGCCCACAATTAAAGAACTCGTAGATGGGCTATGTCAAACTGTGCCGGAAGAGTTCAAATTAGTTTTAGAGCCTGGTCGTTCGATTGTCGGTCCAGCAGGACTAATGCTTACTCGAGTAGAATTTATTAAGAAGACGAAAGATAAAAATTTTGTGATCGTAGACGCGGGTATGAATGACTTATTGCGGCCTGCTTTGTATGATGGTTGGCACGATGTATTGACTCATTGTGAGAATCTATCTGGTGTCGAAGGCGAAATTTGTGATGTGGTGGGTCCGATTTGCGAGACCGGAGATACACTTGCTAAAAATCGCCGACTGCTTGTGTCTGAAGGAGATCTATTAGCTGTCGTCGATTGCGGAGCCTATGGAGCTGTTATGGGATCGAACTATAATGCTCGTTTGAGATGCGCCGAAGTTCTCGTCGATGAATCGTCTTACAGCGTTGTGCGCCGACGTCAGACGTTCGATAGTTTAATTAGCGATGAGAAAGACGTACTAATTACTTGATTGCACCAAAATAGAACATCATATCATAAAAAACGCACTATTTTAGATCATATAGGTGGCTTTAATTCCGTTTAATGGGCTTAATTCGGTTGATCTGAAGTGGCACGTCTTGTGCATGTATTTACATAAAATATTTAGTTACTTTATTCAAGTTGGAGAAAATTCAAATGTCGGTGGAAAATGTTTTAAAAACTATAAAAGATGAAGATGTAGTATTCGTAGATGTACGTTTTACAGATACTAAAGGCAAAGAGCAACACGTAACCGTTCCCGCACGAGAAGTTAACGAAGATTTTTTTAAATCTGGAAAAATGTTCGATGGTTCCTCAATCTCTGGTTGGAAGGATATCAACGAGTCGGATATGATTTTGATGCCCGATGCATCGACTGGGGTAATGGACCCATTTTTTGAGGAGAAAACTTATAATATTCGTTGTGATGTAGTCGAGCCGTCGACAGGAGAAGGTTATGAGCGTTGTCCGAGATCAGCAGCAAAAAGAGCAGAGGCGTATTTAAAAGACTCTGGTATAGGGGACACAGCCTATTTTGGCCCCGAACCAGAGTTTTTTGTTTTCGATGATGTAAAATATAACAATGATATGAAAGGTGCGGGATTCAGTATTGATGCTGATGAAGCGGATTGGAACTCTAGTAAATCCTATGAGGATGGAAATACTGGACACCGTCCCGGTGTCAAAGGCGGCTATTTCCCAGTGCCTCCAGTAGATTCACTTCAAGATATAAGATCTACCATGTGTTTGGTGATGGAAGAAATGGGCGTAGAGACTGAAGTCCATCATCATGAGGTGGCAACCGCCGGACAGTGCGAGATAGGAACTAAATTTGATACGTTAGTAAAAAGGGCTGATGCGAATCAAATACTTAAGTATTGTGTTCATAATGTGGCACATGGTTACGGGAAAACGGCTACTTTCATGCCGAAGCCGTTGGTCGGTGATAATGGCAATGGTATGCATGTGCATCAATCTATCAGCAAAGACGGTAAAAATTTATTTGCTGGAGATGGTTACGGTAATCTTTCAGAAACGGCGCTTTACTACATTGGGGGCATAATAAAGCATGCTCGTGCAATTAATGCTTTTTCTAACGCTAGTACTAATAGCTATAAAAGATTGGTACCTGGTTTCGAGGCGCCTACCTTTCTAGCCTATTCCGCGCGCAATAGATCTGCTTCGGTCAGGATACCTTGGGTCGATAGTGAAAAAGCTCGAAGAATTGAGGTTAGATTTCCCGATTCGGCTGGCAATCCTTACTTCACGTTTACCGCCTTATTAATGGCCGGCCTTGATGGCATAAAGAATAAAATTCATCCTGGTGATCCGCAGGACAGGGATTTGTATGCTCTTGAGAGTGACGAATTAACGGGGCTTCCTATCGGTGAAGCGATTCCTACGGTATGCTTTTCGCTACATGAAGCTTTGACCGCTTTAGATGCTGACCGGGAATTCTTGAAGGCTGGAAACGTGCTCTCTGATGATGCGATAGATGCCTATATTTCTCTGAAAATGGAGGAAGTAACAGCGTTGCGGATGTCTACTCACCCGAAAGAGTTTGATATGTATTATAGCGTGTAACCCACTTGAGAGAGTTAATTAAGCCCCCTTCTGGGGGCTTTTTTTTAGTAGTTTTCTGTCATGGTCTAATTCTTGCTTTATATTATTAAGGAAATAATTTTTGCATCTAAACAAATAGCAACTTATCGAAAGGTATAAATTTTTATGAAGTTGTGGACTGCAGGTGACTAAATGCACCAAAATAGTGCAATGAAGCGTAAACAAAGTACTAATTTAGATGATCTAGATTTGCTGAGTGTTATGGCTACTTCAGTTTTAGTAGTCAATTCGACGCTAGAGGTTTTGACCTTGAATGCCTCTGCGCAAAATCTTTTTGCTTTGAGTGAGGCTAAGCTTAAAGGTCGTTGTTTAATAGACTTGTTCCCACAAGGATTAGCTTTAGAAAAAGCGGCTCAACGAGCTTTAAGTGAAGAGCGTTCCTTCATGGAGCGCGGGGTCTACCTAGGGATATATCTGTCGGAAAAATTGTTTGTAGATTGTAGCGTCATGCCTATATGGCTCGAAGAAGGTCCTCCGGACGTTGTTTTGATAGAAATGACTAATGTAGCTCGGCACCGCAATATACAGCGTGAAGGCCAAATGCTTATCCAAAATTATGCGGCAAGCGCTTTTACTCAAGGATTGGCGCATGAAATCAAAAATCCCCTCGGCGGTATCCGCGGCGCAGCCCAACTTTTAGAGAGAGAACTGGCGAGTAAGACGCTAGCCGAATATACCCAAGTAATTATAGGTGAAGCGGATAGATTGCGGTTACTCGTTGATAGGATGTTGGAACCGGCGGGTCAGCTAGATGTTAAAGAAATCAACATACACGAAGTCTTGGAGCATGTTCGGTTGATAGTAGATTCGGAACACGGGGCACAGATTTCAATATTAGATGATTATGATCCCAGTTTACCTCTGATAAAAGCTGATAGGGACAAATTGATTCAGGCTCTTCTAAATATTGTGCGTAATGCTGCACAGGCGGTTTTTCCTATGAGAGGACATGTAACTTTAAGGACCCGCGTGCAGCGAAAATTCACAATTGGTTCGAAGCTACATAGGTTAGTTTTGGTGATACAGATTATCGACAATGGGCCTGGTATCGATCCGGAATTAGGGACATCTATATTCTACCCTCTAGTTACAGGTAGACCGGAGGGGACTGGTTTAGGTCTCCCCACAGCTCAATCTCTCATTCAGAGACAGGGTGGACTAGTGGGTTTTGAAAGTGAAGTAGGTAAAACAGTATTTTCGGTTTGGTTACCGCTAGGAGAGTTAAAATGATTTCATCGCAGGATGTTTGGATTGTTGATGATGATAGAGCCATCAGATGGGTTTTGGAGAGAGCGTTGAGCAAAGAACAAGTAACGACTCGAAGCTTTGAAACCGCCGACGATGCGCTAAAGATACTAGATGTTGAAGAACCCTCTGTGGTCATTACCGATGTTAGGATGCCAGGCGAGAGTGGGTTAAGTTTGCTAGCAAGTTTGCGTGAAAATTTCCCTAAAGTTCCAGTGATAGTGATGACCGCATATGGTGATTTAGATCACGCGGTAGCAGCTTTTCAGGGGGGGGGCATTCGAATATATGCCCAAACCATTTGATGTGGATGATGTCATTTCAATTGTTCGGCGCGCTATTAGGAAGGCACGTGAAGATTCAGCAGCGCAGACTCTCAGTGACCCCGAATCTCAAGTGTCGGGTATCATTGGGTCTAGCCCAGAAATACAGGAGGTGTTCAGGACTATAGGTAGGCTCTCAAATTCTCACATGACTGTAATGATTACAGGTGAATCGGGTACCGGTAAGGAGTTGGTGGCAGGCGCGCTTCACAAGCATAGTCCAAGGGCCGATCAGGCCTTCATAGCTCTTAATACAGCGGCTATTCCTTCTGAGCTTTTGGAGTCAGAATTATTTGGGCACGAAAAGGGTTCATTCACAGGGGCGACATCCCGAAGAATCGGACGTTTCGAACAAGCAGATAAGGGTACGTTATTTTTGGACGAGATTGGGGACATGCCCGCAGATCTGCAGACACGATTATTGAGAGTTTTATCTGATGGACAGTTCTATAGAGTAGGCGGCCATCAACCGATAAAAGTTGATGTTCGTGTCATTGCTGCGACCCATCAGGAGTTAGATGTGCTTGTTTCAGATGGGCGCTTTAGAGAGGATTTATTTCATAGATTAAACGTTATTAGTCTTGAGTTGCCGGCTTTAAGAGAGAGGGTTGATGATATCGGAGATCTGTCCAATTATTTTTTTCAGTTGATTGCTAAAGAGTTGAATCAAGAGGCTAAAGTTTTCACGGAGGAGTCATTATCTTTATTAAAGGCTTATCACTGGCCGGGCAATGTAAGGCAGCTCGAAAATGTTTGTAGGAGAGTTATGGTGATGGGAAGCACCCGTGAAGTGGAGCTAGACGATCTACCAAAAGAAATAAAATTTATTGATAAGGAAGGGCCTGAATCAGTTGACTTACAATGGGAATCTAATCTAAGGAGTTGGGTTGATAGTGAACTTGGCACGGAAGATGCTGGACCAATCATCTCTACAGTCGAGTCTAAGTTTGAAACTATTCTGATAACTGCCGCTCTTGCGCACACAAAAGGTAGACGACAAGCAGCTGCTAAACTACTCGGTTGGGGAAGAAATACACTTACGAGGAAAATAAAGCAGTATAAAATCGCAGATTAAAGATCTCCAGACTCATGAAGCCAATCGATCACATTTTTAGTGAAGTACGAGAGTACGCCGTCTGTCCCTGCTCTTTTAAAACAGAGGAGTGACTCTAGAACAGCCGATTTTTCGTCTAACCAACCATTTTGTGACGCCGCTTTTATCATAGAATATTCCCCGCTGACCTGGTAGGCGAATGTGGGCACTCCGAATTCTTCTTTTACGCGAGTAACAATATCCAAATACGGCATTCCTGGCTTCACCATAACCATATCAGCACCCTCGGCGATATCTAACGCCACCTCTCGGATAGCTTCGCGACTATTCCCAGGATCCATTTGATAAGTTTTTTTGCTTAGGGGACCAATGTTTTTAGCCGAGCCTATCGCATCCCGAAAAGGCCCATAGAAAGAAGACGAATATTTAGCGGAGTAGGCAAGAATTTTCACCCCTTCAAATCCGCGGGCGTCTAACGCTGTTCTTATCGCGCCCACTCTGCCATCCATCATGTCAGATGGGGCCACAATATCAATTCCAGCTTCAGCTTGAGAAATGCTTTGACGGACAAGTACGTCGATGGTCTCATCATTTAGGACGTCACCATCATCGTTAATTAGGCCATCGTGACCGTGAGTTGTGTAGGGATCAAGCGCGACATCAGAGATTATTCCAATTTTAGGCACTGCCTCCTTGATTCTCTTAATGGCGTTTTGCACAAGGCCAGCGCTATTATAAGACTCGTTTCCGCTCGCAGTTTTTAGTCGAACTGGGACTGAAGGGAATAGGATAACCGCTGGTACGCCTTTTGAACTTAGCAGTTTTGTTTCTTGAATCGCTAAATCAATGCTAAGCCGGTACACTCCCGGCATTGAAGGGATAGCCTCTTTGACATTCTTTCCTTCTTGTATAAACATTGGTGCGACTAAGTCGGAAGGCAACAGATTGTTTTCCCTGACTAATCTGCGAATGTAGTCTCGATTACGTAAGCGCCGTAGCCTAGTGGCGGGGAAAGAACAATATCGTTGCGAGTACATATTTTTTCTCATAATCAGAAGCTCGTATAATTTTATTTCACTAGGATAGTAATAAAGTACTGTGGTAGCGTAAATATTATTATCTATCTTTTTTTAAAGGTGATTATTTTGGAAAATCAAGCATTCCTTCGTGTGGGTTTATTCTCTATGTGTTTTTTCTTGCTTGTATTTGTAGAGTTTAGGAGCCCTTTAGTTCGTCATCGCGAGATGTGGACGATTAATCGCCTCACGAACCTACTTTTTTTATTGAGTACGGTTGGGATGTCTCGATTATTGATCTCTATGTCAGCTGTCAGCGCAGCGATATTTGCACAGTCGAATCAATTTGGGTTTTTTAACGTTTTTCCAGTGCACGCAGGAGTATCATTTTTTATTACGTTGATTCTTCTAGATTTTCTTATCTATCTTCAACATAGGGCCATGCATGCGGTACCGTTTCTTTGGCGCTTTCATCAAATACATCATGCTGATGAGCGGCTAGATATAACTACTGGGTTTCGATTTCATCCGGGGGAGATATTTTTTTCAATGATTTATAAGTGGTTAATTGTGTGTCTGATGGGGCCTAGCATCGCAGCAGTAGTAGTTTTTGAAATTATATTGAATAGTTTTTCGCTTTTTACCCACAGCAACTCAAAGCTACCATCTCGATGCCAAGCAGCGTTAGAGACTATATTTATCACCCCTCAGATCCATTGGATCCATCATTCGATTAGACTATTTGAAAGTCAAAAAAACTTTGGTTTCTGTTTGTGTTTGTGGGATAGGTTATTCAAGACCTATACGCATTATCCTTTGGTCGAAGTCACACGACTTAAGTTTGGTGTGGCAGATATGAATGCGAGACAGAATAATTTTAAGGATATGCTATTGCATCCATTTCGAAACATGCATGGCTTGAATTATTTATTAGGCAGGCGAGAAGGGGATTAGTTGTCATCCACGTCATTAGGCAATTTTGCGCACGTTATTTCCATCCAGTTTTCCGCATCCTTGATGATAGCCTTTCTAGTGCGCCCTTTAGTCGATATTGGTGTTCCAATAATGACGTCAATAGTCCCAGAGTGTTTTTTTACAGTGTTTTTTTTCCAAAAAACTCCGGCATTATGCGCCACCGGTATAATTGGACAGTTAGCTTCTAAGGCAAGGGCGGCACCAGTCTGCGTGAATCGTCCGTTTTTCCCTACTGCAATGCGCGTACCCTCTGGAAAAAATAGTACCCACCAGCCAGCTTCGATTTTTTTTTGACCTATGTCCAGTATTTTTTTTACGGCTTTTGCGCCTTGCTTTCTGTTTATAGCAATTGGGTTAAGACACGCGAGACCCCAACCAAAAAAGGGTATTCTCAGAAGCTCTTTTTTTAGGACTTGGGTCTGTTTTGGAAAGATCATTTGCATCGCTATCGTTTCCCAAGCGGATTGATGCTTGCATAAAATAACTCCTGGTTGATCGGTGATATTTTCTAGACCTTGTACCGCCCAATGTAAACCACAGGTTATTCTTAACCACAAAAGTGCAAATTTAGACCACAATATGATTATTTTATATCTCGGTGTACTCGGCAGGATGAGCACGCATATACTTACGACTGAGAAGAAAACTGTCAAGGGGATAAGCCCGGCATAGAACATCCAAGATCTTATAGTTGTAAGCATTGCCCGACGACTTCTTGATCTATTAAAAACATATACTTAAAGCAGTATCTTATCGATGTCAGCAATTTTACTGAATAGTTCTTGAAGATCGTACAAAAGAGCGACCCGATTCTGTTGGATATCTTTTTCGTCACATATAATCATGACGCCTTCAAAAAAGTTATTGACGGTATCATTTAGCTCCGCAAGCTTTTTCATATACTCAACATATTTTCGTTCCTTAAAGAGGATCTCAAGTTGGGGTCTCAGTAAATTCATTTTTTCGGCGAGCTTTTTTTCACTATCATCTATAAGTAGTTTCTCATTCCATCCGATGCGATTTTTTTGTGCTGATTTTTTCAGAATGTTACTTATGCGTTTATTAGCAGCCGATAGGCTACTAGCCTCTGGCAGCTCGCGATATTCATTTACGGCTTTTATCCGTCGGTCCTTCTCTAACGGGCTTATCACTTTTAGGCTCGGCACTGCATTAAAAGTGTCAACCGGTAGACCGGATTCGAGGTAGTACGCACGCATTCTGTCATCGATAAACGACAAAATATCGACCGTATTTTTTTCTGGGAATGAAATTTTGTTGAACTGCTTTGTGGTAATTAATATCAAGTGTTGAAGATCAATTTCGATATTGGATTCCACAATTATCCGGAAAACTCCGACCGCAGCCCTGCGTAGAGCGTAAAAATCTTTATCACCTGTTGGAGCCAGACCCACTCCAAATAAACCGACTATTGAGTCAATTTTATCGGCTAGAGTCACACATCTTCCGGTAGAGGTTGAGGGAATAGTGTCGCCTGCAAATCTAGGGTGATAAAACTCCTTTATGGCTAGGGAAACTTCTAGATTTTCACCATCGTTTTCGGCGTAGTAGCCCCCCATAGTACCTTGCAAATCAGGAAATTCTCCAACCATTTCTGAAAGTAAGTCACACCTCGCTAGCTGCGCAGCCCTATTAGTGTTTATCTGTTTCGCTTTACAAAGTTCACTGATCTCGCCGGCAACAACAGTAACACGCTTAGTTTTATCTAATAGTGTTCCTAGTTTTGTTTGAAATGTCATGCGACCAAGATATTCTTGATTACTTTCTAAGGGTCGAGAGGTGTCGGTTAGGAAGAAGAACTCAGCGTCGGCTAGCCTAGGTCTTATTACTCTTTCATTCCCGCGCCTCACAACGCCCGGATCTCGACTTTCTATATTGCAGACGGTTACGAAGTCGTTGGTGAGTATACCGTCATCAGCTCTAACGGGAAAATATTTCTGATGCTTTTGCATAGAGCTAATTAACACTTCATCGGGTAGAGACAAGAAATGTTTGTCAAAACTACCTTTAACTAATATTGGCCATTCTACTAGCCCAACAACTTCATCTAAAAGATCATCGTCTAATTCTATTTTTCCATTTAGTTTCTTATTTGTTTTATGAACTTCATCAATTATGCGTCTTTTTCTTTTTTCGAATGAAGGAATTACATGCCCTTTGTCTTGCAGCAATTTTTCATATGATTCTGCGCTTGGTATCTCGATTTTTTCTTGGCCGTGAAAACGATGTCCTCTAGTAACGTTACTACTATTCACCCCCATTAAGGTTGCATGAATCAGTCGACTACCATGTAAAGTCACTAACCACTGGATAGGTCTTACAAACTCGTCTTTCCTGTCGCCCCATCTCATTTTTTTTGCTACAGGTAGATTTTTTAGCGCCTCTAAGATGAGGTCAGATAAAATTTCTTTTAGGGCGACGCCTTCAATTTTTTGGGAGTGATACAACCATTCCCCTTCAGAATTCTTCGTTGTAGACAACTCACTAAGGTCTACACCGCAAGAGCGGGCGAAGCCTGCTGCTGCTTTTGTTGGCTCTCCTTTTTCATTATACGCATGGGTAATTGATGGGCCTTTTCTTTCGTCTATTCGATCATTTTGTTTGTCGGCTACTTGTTTAATGCATATAGCCAGCCGCCTAGGAGTCGCATAAGCAACGCTCTCTCCAATTGGTACTCCATGCTTGGCAAGAAGCTGTGTAATATTTTTAGAGAACGCATGGTGTAATTTTTTTAATGATTTAGGAGGTAATTCTTCGGTCCCAATTTCGATTAGTAGTGATTCCATTATTTGCGTTCCCCATCGCTTTTAGCCATTGGGAACCCGAGCGCTTTTCTGGCCTCATAGTGCGCCTCGGCGATTTCTCTGGCGAGAGTGCGTACTCTGAGAATATAGCGTTGTCTCTCTGTGACTGATATCGCTTTTCTAGCGTCCAATAAATTGAAAGTGTGGGATGCTTTTATCATTTGTTCATAGGCTGGTAATGCGAGACTAGCCTCTATCAAGCGCGCAGCCTCTCTTTCGCACGTGTCAAACCAATTTATCAAAGATTCTGTGTCAGCTAGCTCAAAATTATATTTTGACATTTGAACTTCATTCTGATGATGAATGTCACCGTAAGAGACGACTCCATCGTCTGACTTGTTCCAAGTTAAGCCATAGACTGAATCTACGCCCTGAAGATACATCGCGATTCTCTCCAAACCGTATGTGATCTCGCCTGGGACCGGTGCACAGTCTAATCCCCCCACTTGTTGAAAGTAAGTAAACTGTGTAATTTCCATTCCATTTAGCCAGACCTCCCAGCCCAAGCCCCAGGCACCCAATGTAGGAGACTCCCAATTATCTTCGACGAATCGTACATCGTGCTCCTCTAAATTAAGTCCTAAGTTTTTTAAGGATTCGAGGTATTGTTCTTGGATATCAGTTGGGGAAGGTTTAAGCACTACTTGGAATTGGTAATAGTGCTGTAAGCGATTCGGATTTTCGCCATAGCGTCCATCTGTAGGCCTCCGAGATGGTTGTACGTAAGCCGCTTTCCAAGGCTCCGGGCCGATAGCTTTTAGAAAGGTCGAAGGATGGAAAGTCCCAGCACCCATTTCCATGTCATAGGGTTGTAAGATCACGCATCCCTGTTCTCCCCAGAAATTTTGGAGTCTGAAGATTAGATCCTGGAATGTCTTCGGTACCGCTATGTTTTTTGTCATTTCTGCGTAAATACTATTTGGATTAGGCTTATTATAAGCGTAAGAGCATGAATTAGGCATTTAAAACTGCAAAATCGGAAATTACGAAGCTTACCTAAGCGTCGCGTGGTTATTCTGTAATTGAACTAACTGTCGTGACTGTAGGAAGTTTTGCTACATCTGATCTGAATTTTCTTTTGGTCGAATTAGGTCGTCGAACTTTCTATTTATCATTCGTCGTTTGTAAGCGGGAATTTCATAGGCCCAGCCATGTAATTTGCTATTTATTTTCTCTATCGCGGCATTTTGCATTTCATCTAGAGGTTTGTCCGTGTCTTTTTCTTGACTGGCTTCAAACACGGTATAGTGTTTATTCTCCCAGATATAATCTTTGAGAAGTATTTCGAGACCACTAAAAGTCGTAATTCTAGTTTTTTGCGTTGGCTCTAGGTCTGTGACTAGTTGCGCTGAGACAACATTATTAAGTCTCAGGTCCATCAAAATTGCGGGAATGCTTGATATAATTGTTTTAGATTTCATTTCGAATGATTCGGGAACCTCTTGCAGATTGAAGAAATCCTCTGATTCGGATTTCTTAGAAATAATGATTTTCTGCTCGTCGGGAACGTCTATCGTCAGTCGCCTGATACTTTTACTATCTATGTCAATAATTTGAGGATCGAGCCAGTCTATCGGGTTGGTCGACGCGGTAATCTGTCCGGCTACTAATTGTGCCGCAGTTGCATCACTCAGCCTTATATATCGTTGGGCTGTACTGGTTCCTTTTGGGCTCAGTCCAACTAGTAAAGAGACGAGTTTTTTTTCGCCAGCGCTCACTGTAATCTTGCTTGCTAGAGAGCCTTCTAGCGACAGGTCATTCACTCCTAGCTTGGCGTACTTATCGGCTAAGCTAGTTTTAGTCTCTAGTATTGCTAAGTTACTAAGCTCAAGTGCCAATCTTTTTATTCCGCTAGTAGAAGCAGGATAGTTGTCTTTATTATGTAGATACCAACTACCTTCAATTTTTCTAAGGATCGATTTAAATTTTCTGTCCTCGATAGTTATCTCGGTTATTTCATTGACACTATCAATTAGTGCAGGGAAGAGACTGGTGGTCACAATTTCTGACTGAGGCTTATTGTCTAGTGAAACCTTCCACGCAGTCGCGGTTATTAGAAGTGTAATACAAAAAATAACGACGATTTTTGGTTTAAACATTTTGATTTTTGCGCTTTATTAACTTGCTTGATTGTTTTAGTCCATTAGCAACGATCAAGGATAAGAATATTAACAAGGGGACGAAAGCAGTGTTAGCAAATGTGAGCATGCCGCCTAATCTCTCGATGTTGTCTTGTAATTCATGTTGTACGGCCCTCAATTCCTTTCTTGTTTTTATTTGTTCAGATCTAAATCTTTCTACCTCAACTTTCTGTTCCGCGCTAAGAATTAGCTCTCCATCAATTTGTTGCCCTTGAATTCGAGAAAGATTTTCTTCGGCTACTTTGAGTTTCTCTTGGAGAGCTTGCTCTTTGTCTCTAAATTGTTCTTCAGCTTTCCTTTGTATCTCAAGTACGATCTCGAAGGGGCGAGTATACTGCCCTCTACTTCTCAAACTAATTAGGTCATCATTACCACCTAAGTTATCTACCGCATTCACTAGAAAGTCAGCGTTATTTGCAAATGCTTCAGGTATTCTCATTCCTGCAAATCCTGAGAATCGAACCCAAAACCTGTCTGCCAGGATATCTGTATCTGACACTAAAATGAGATTAGTCGGATATTCGGATGCCAATAAGTGATTTTTATCGACGTCATAGTTTTCTTCTGAGGTTTTTAGCTCGTCAGGAAGTGGGGTAGAGAAACTAGAACTGTATTTTCCAGTGACTCTAACCGCAATTAAGTGATTTTTTTGATCGCTACTAAAATCGTCAATGAGAGATGACGGATCGCTCGCGGTTATAACAGAGTTCTTCTCAACTAATCCTGACGAGAGACTAGCTGTTAAAAGAGGCGTGTATGTTAAATCCACTTTGGCGTCGATTTCTAGGCTACCCGCGGTACCCACATTTACTGTATTGAGCTGGTTCGTTGTGAAGTCCTGTCCATTTAATGATTTTCCTTGGAGCTGGATCCACGGGAGATAGTCCACTTCTCTAGGCCCCCGAGCAGTATTAAAATTAACACGCACAGCTGAAGATGGATCGCCAATGACATGGCTACTGTTTAATTCGATTCCCACGGCTTCAAAAATAGTATCAAGTTTCGAGCCCAACTCGGGCATGACTCCGGGAGTCTCGGGGTTAGGTTGTGTTGGGTCCTGTTCGGCAAGGGGGTCTACGAAAATTAAGGCCTTACCCCCTTTGACTAAAAATTGGTCTATAGCATACTGAGTTTTGACAGGTAAATCTTTTGGATGAATTAAAATTAGGGTATCTATGTCATCACTGATCGATGGTGTATCCGTGGGGAGCGGCTTTATTTCATGAAATTCTTTTAAAAACGTAATTGCTGTGAGTTCAGGCTTTACGACCTGACCAGTTTGCGGATCGGTTTCTGATAGTATCGGTAGGTCGGTAATTAGACCGATAACTCGTTTTTTAGGGTCGTTAAGCTTGTATATTATTTTCGTTAGATCGTACTCGAGCGCGGTTTCTTGATCCGGGCTAAGTACTTCGATAACTTCGCGATCGTCTGTTGTATTAGTTGCCACTAGTCCCAGGTACCCAACTTCACCGTTGGCCCCAAGGCTTAGCTGCCTGATTCCGGCGCCTACTGCCTCATCTTCTGCTTCGGAGAACGGAGCGGGATCAATTACGTAGAGTTTGATCTTTCCGTTACTGTTAGCGACATACTCATTGAGTAGATCTTTGACACGTTTGCCATAGTTCGATAACTGCGGTAGTCCGGCTAATTGCTTTGATGAGAAATACAACCTAATAGAAAGTGGTTCATCGATATCAGAAAGTATGTTGTAAGTTCCTGGTGCCAGAGTATAGAGTCGGTTTTCTGTAAGATCGAGCCGTGCTGAAGTCAGGGTCTCATTACTTATTATATTTATTCCGAGGAACATAGTTGTGGCTAATATTAAACCGGTGACTGAAACTAATTTTCGATTCATGATATTTTTTCGTAAATGTCGTTTTAAGATTGTTAAGTATTTTTTAGTTACTTTTGTTGACTTCAATCGCGATCACATTAAGGTATAACCAAAATATGATTAGGGTAGTGAAAAAAATTATATCTCTTAGGTCAATTACTCCTTTTTGAATCGAGTCAAAGTGGGTAAGAAAACTAAAAGAGGCTATTACATCGATAATACTTTGTGGTGCCCAAGAGGCGAAGATATCCAGGACCATCGGAAAGCCACTCAGGTTGAACACTAGGCAGATCATAAAGCTAGTAACGAAAGCGATCACCTGGTTTTTTGTTAGCGCGGAGACGCATGAACCGATTGATAGGAATCCTCCAGCCATCAAGATACTTCCAAGGTAGCTTGCCGCAATTACAGTATTGTCAGGTTGCCCAAGGTAGTTTACCGTGAGCCAAATGGGGACGGTACCCAATAACGCTACTGCTGTGAAGCACCAGGCGGCAAAAAATTTTCCGACAACACTAGCGCTTAGCGAAATTGGAAGCGTTAGCATAAGTTCTATGGTTCCAGATTTTCTCTCTTCAGACCAAAGTCTCATCGAGATAGCCGGTATTAAAAACATGTATAACCAAGGATGGAACTCAAAG
>CACEAA010000011.1 GCA_902557415.1 uncultured Pseudomonadota bacterium
GGCCCCCTCTCACTGTGGCTAATATTGGTAACATACCTTTCACTTTTTAAATACTAATGTATTTGACGATACTTCGTTAGCAATTAAAGTAGTTATTTTATTTTTAGTTCAGGGTAATATGAAAAGTATGAGTACAGCCCGAGTCAAATCCTTATCCAATTCATTGATCCAGAAATTACTTGAAGGTCTGAAAAAGCCCGTACGTTTGGCGTCACAATCGCCAAATGGCTTCCCGCTCATTTCGACCCTATGGTTTTTGTATGACGGTGATTCTTTTTGGTGTATCACCCAGAAAAGCACCTTACTGCGCAGAAACCTCGCGGCTAATCGAAAATGTGCTTTTGAGATTGCTTTAGATGAAGATGCCAAATACAAAATTATAAGAGGACAAGGGAATGCGGTATTAGATTTGTCCGATGGTGAAAGGGTGACTAATTTAATGATAGCTCGCTATATTTCCGATCCAGAGGGCCCAGTAGCCAGTCAGCTTCGTGCACAGGTATCCACTGAGTATGCTATTCGAATTGATCCGATTTGGGTGAGAGGACAGGGGTAGGGTGGTTAATACGTAGAGAAGAGTAGGCCGTTTAACGCTGGTTCAGCTAAATGCCCTGATTCCGACTGCCTTTCTTACATCATGCAAAAGAGGCTCCGAGACATCGCGGGCTTTAGTGGCTCCTTCTCGCAATGTGTTTTCGACGAACTTTTTATCGCGGGTAAGTTTCTGATACTCTTCACGATACGGTTTGAGCACTTCGTCAAGTAACTCAAACAAGGTTTCTTTAGCTTTACCCCAAGCAATACCATTTTCATAATTTTGTCGAAAACTAGTCGCCTCACTCTCCGTTGCAAAAGCTTTGAAGATTTTAAAGACGGAGCATGTTGATGGATCTTTCGGCTCGCCAGGCTCTAATGAATTCGTCTTGATCTTCATCACGGCTTTTCGAAGTTTCTTATCGTTCGCGAAGATTGGGATGGTATTGTTATAGCTTTTACTCATTTTTTGGCCATCGGTTCCAGGCAACACTCCCGTCACCTCATCTATTTGGGGATCAGGTATGGTAAAGAGCTCTCCATAGTGATGATTAAAACGTGTCGCAATGTCTCGAGTCATTTCGATGTGTTGCTTTTGATCCTGACCTACAGGCACTATGTTTGCTCTAAACATTAAAATATCTGCGGCCATGAGTACGGGATAATTATATAAGCCCATTGTGACACCTTTGTCAGGATCATTTGATCCAGCTTCCTCATTATTTGATACTGCGGCTTTGTAAGCATGCGCTCTATTCAGAAGTCCTTTCGCGGCCAGGCAACTGAGGATCCAGTTGAGCTCAAAAATATCAGGAATGTCAGATTGTCGGTAAAAAGTGACAGTTCTAGGATTGAGTCCGCAAGCTAACCAACAGGCAGCAACTTCAAAACTCGAGTCATGAGTCAAGGAGGGATCTTGGTTCTTGATTAGCGAATGATAATCGGCCAGAAATAGGAAGCTGGACGTGTCCGGTTTTTGACTCGCTGAAATAGCGGGGAGTACCGCTCCCGCAAGATTACCAAGATGAGGTATACCACTTGTCGTTATTCCCGTTAGGACGCGCTTGATTTTGGTTTCAGTAGGATTATTCATAGTTCGAAGATTTTAAACGAAAACTTTAGCTTCCCGCACTAAATCATTTTAAGAGTTGCGACCGACCCTCCGTAAATAGATTGTTATTTCTAATTAGCCAGTTTTTCTTTCCACATAGCACGCACATCATCAAGTTTGATAGTTGCTATTATTTCGTCTTCTTCTATGACGTTAAGTAATTCTTGTCTGCCATCGCCTCTAAGGCTATAGAAGACTACAGCGCCATCCGGGCCACCTCCCTCGCTATGCGTGTCGTCTTTTTTCCCTCTGTAGTATTGTCCGGCCTGTCGAATTTCTTTGATTGCACCATCAGTCTCATAAATCCTCAATTCTCCAGAAATGATGAGCATATTAGTTTGGGCAATATGAGTATGGACAGTTATTTTTTTATTGGCCTCAAATTTAAATACTAAATCAATAATTTGTCGTTCTTCGTCGAAGTCATAAAGTGAAAATTCTGCGTTTTCGACATAAGGAAATGCTCCCCAGTCAATTCGACTATCATCGAACAAGAAATTACTTTCTTTAGCTAGAGTGGATGCAACCATTTCATTACCCTCTTTTCTTTGATTACGCTTATAGTAAATCATATTTAAGAGGAAGTCGGAAACTAGTTTATATTTGACGATAAATTATCTTTATTCAGTGCTTAGCTGATTAGCACGGAATAAAATAAAAATTGATAATGCGTTGCAGTGCAACAATGCAATATAATATTTACAAATTAAAACAATGTGTTAATTCTATGAACGTAGTTACTCGTTTTCCTCCTAGCCCTACCGGTGATCTACACATTGGGAGTGCACGCACGGCTCTGTATAACTGGTTGTTTGCACGGAAATACGGCGGTGAACTTGTGTTTCGATTGGAGGATACAGATCGAGAAAGGTCAACAGAGCAAGCTGTCGAGGCTATTGTAGAAGGAATGCGCTGGTTAGGCCTAGACTATGATAGTGGTCCCTACTACCAGACTGACAGATTTAAGCGCTATAAAGAAGTGGTTGATCAATTACTTGACTCAGGATGCGCTTACAGGTGTTACTGTGACCGCGAACGGTTAGATAAACTTAGGGAGGAACAAACTGCCGCCAAAATAAAACCGCGGTACGATGGTTATTGTCGTGATCGGCATAGTGATGTTCAAAACGAAAGTTATGTGGTCCGATTCCGCACTCCGTTAAACGGCACTACAAAGATCGATGATAAAGTGCATGGCTTAGTGACGATTGAGAACTCGGAACTCGATGATTTAATCATTATGCGCTCTGATGGAGTACCAACTTACCATTTGACAGTTGTAGTAGATGATTTCGATATGAATGTCACACACATTATAAGAGGTGATGATCATTTAAATAATACTGCGAGGCAGCTACACATTATCGAGGCTTTAGAGGCGCCCCGCCCAGTGTACGCACATATACCTATGATTAATGGCGTTGATGGTAAGCGCCTTTCGAAGCGTGATGGTGCGACGAGTGTGTTGAGTTATCGAGATGAGGGCATTTTACCGCATGCATTATTGAATTACTTAGTCAGACTTGGGTGGTCCCAGGGTGATGATGAAATTTTTTCGATTGATCAGATGATTGAGCAGTTTAATTTGGATGGTATCAATAAATCAGCGTCCGCTTTCGACCAAGAAAAACTATTATGGTTCAATCAGCATTATATACATGAGGCTCCGCTGGAAGAATTAGCGGAACATGCTCGGCCTTACTTCGCAAAGGCTGGATTACACATAAAGGACGAGGAGAAGTTTCGGCTAGTTGTCGGTGCGCAAAGGACACGGGTAAAGACTCTTGTGGAAATAGTTGAAAAGAGTGCCCCGTTTTATGGGCCATTTTTAGGCCACGACGAGAGTGCCGCAAAAAAGCATTTGCGGGGTATTGTACTGGAACCTTTGGAGGACATACGAGAGCTCCTGAGAGAACAAAACCCTTGGACGGCTGCTGAATTACATACTTTAGTGGAAACGGTTGCGAGTAGGTCCAACATGAAGTTAGGTAAGGTTGCTCAACCGTTGCGTGTTGCCGTTACCGGTGTCGCGGCATCACCAGGAATTGACGTGACTTTATTTCTAATTGGACGTGAAGAATGCCTGAAGCGACTTGATTTAGCACTCGCTTATATAAAAAACAGAGTCCAGTCAGCTTGACAGTTAGAGTGCTGTGCCGTAATCTGCGCCAGCTTGAGACGTATTAGACAATTACCGGAATGCTTGCTTCTGTTCGTGATAGGCGTGAATCAGGGGCCATAGCTCAGCTGGGAGAGCGCTGCAATGGCATTGCAGAGGTCGGCGGTTCGATCCCGCCTGGCTCCACCAAATTAGTCCCCATCGTCTAGAGGCCTAGGACACTGCCCTTTCACGGCGGCAACAGGGGTTCGAATCCCCTTGGGGACGCCAATTAACGTTGCGCTGACCGCTCTTCACACGGGGCGGGAAGTGACTAATTGGTCGGGGAAGCTTATGTGAAAACACCTTTACTAAGTGACTTTGTTTGCCTGTAAGGCGAGGGAATAGCTCGTTCTCGCAACAATTTGTTCACGGTACGTTTTGAAAGCACTCGGATAGTCGCAGCCGCACCGATCCGCCCAGTCCAAAGTACTGACCATCATGATATCGGCCCCTGTGAAGCTTGTTCCTAAAAGAAATACTCGACCATCTTTTATTTTTTCCGAGGCAGCTAGAATCATCCGCGAAAAATAGTCGCGCGCTGCAATGCATGCGACGTCCGCGCGACCATATACATCAGGGAGCCCTTCGTGGCGCCGTAACACGTATAGTGAGGTAGCGTCTAGTTCCATTGAAATGAAGGAGATCCATTCATGATACTCAGCGATTGAAGGGATATCCGACGGCATGAGTCTCCTTTCATCGGAATCGTATTTAGCAGCCAAGTAATTAATTATTCCAGAGCTCTCACTAACTGTGATGTCGCCATCTACTAATGTAGGTATTTTGCCAGCCACATTTAATTTTTTGTACTCGCTACCTACTGTGGCCGCTGTTCTAGTTTGCAATCCCCGGGTTTCGTAAGGTAGCGCGAGCTCGAGAAGGGCCCAGTGAACTCTGAATGTTCGCGGTGTTCCTACCCCCCAGACAATTCGTTCATGCATGTCCGATTGCTCTATTATCACTTCGCGGTTGATGCGCCCCGCTGTCTGTTTCTGATGCGAGATAAGAAGGTATTATCAGGGAGCAGAGAATGATTGATTTTAGAAATTTAAAAATAACGTTCTCCTTCGCAAAATGATGAATTTTTGCTAATCTTCGGAATTAAGGTGTGATCGATTGAACTAATGTTACCGTACCCCATTTTAAGTACAAAAGTATGGTTTTTTAGCGAGCGCAGCGCAAGATGTATTTCTGGCGAGTTGAATTTTATTTCGAATAAAAATTATTTTGTGTGAGGGATGAATAGATGACGAAATTACGGGATTTCGGAGTTTCTCTTGATGAAGAATCTTTAGGATTTAATCCAGAAGAGCTTCGTCGAAAGTATAAGGCCGAGCGCGATAAACGAATCAGAGTAGATGGCAACAGACAGTACAAGGAGACAGCCGGAGACTTCTCTAAATATGTAGACGATCCGTACGCAGATAAAGAATTTAATCGAGCTCAGCTATCCGACCATTCTGATGTTGTGATTATTGGGGGTGGTTTTGGCGGACTAGTTTCCGGGGCACGATTTCGAGAAATCGGTACTGAGAAAATTCGAATTATCGAGAAAGGAAGTGATTTTGGTGGCACGTGGTATTGGAATCGATATCCTGGCGCTATGTGTGATGTGGAATCTTATATTTATTTGCCTTTGTTAGAAGAAATGAATTATGTCCCGATAGAAAAGTATACTCACGCTCCAGAAATTCTGTCCTATTGTAAAAAACTGGCCGACCATTATGACTTGTATAGAGATGCTTGTCTTCAAACTGAGGTAACCGAAATCAAATGGGATGCAAGATCGGCTGTCTGGGTTATAAGTACCAATCGTGGCGATGCTATGACTGCGACGTCCGTGGTTATGTCTAATGGCCCCCTGAATCGGCCAAAACTACCTGGAATTGAAGGGATAAATGAATTTGAAGGACATACTTTCCATACAAGTCGGTGGGATTATGACTACACCGGAGGATCTTCAGATGGCGGTTTAACCGGGTTGAAAAACAAGCGGGTAGGTATTATTGGCACCGGTGCGACTGCAGTACAATGCATTCCTCACTTAGGTGCATCGGCAAAACAACTTTTTGTATTTCAACGTACTCCCTCCTCAATTGATGTTAGAAATAATCGAGAGACTGATCCGGAATGGGTTAAGAATCTTGCGCCAGGATGGCAAAAACGAAGAATGGAAAACTTTAATAGTCTGGTGAGTGGTGGCTCGGAAAATCAGGATATGGTTGGCGATGGGTGGACCGAGATTTATAGAAATCTTACTGGAATGTTACCGCCGGAGGGCTTTGAAAAGCTTTCAGAAAAAGATATGGGACTAGCGACTGAACTAGCGGATTTTAAAAAGATGGAATCAATTAGGAATCGAGTTGACGCTGTGGTCAACGACAAAGAGACGGCTGATGCTTTGAAGCCCTACTATCGACAATTTTGCAAGCGCCCGTGTTTTCATGATGAATATTTAGAAACGTACAACAAGGATAACGTTAAATTAATAGATACTCAGGGCTTGGGTGTCGATAAAATTACAAAAAATGGCGTGGTGGTAGATGGAACAGAGTATGAGTTAGATTGCTTGATTTTTGCTACAGGGTTCGAGGTTGGGACTGCCTATACTCGACGATCTGGATATGAGGTAATTGGGAAAAACGATCTGAAGCTTAGCGATAAGTGGAAGGACGGACCGCAAACTTTTCACGGTATGTTCTCTCACGGTTTTCCTAATTGCTATTTTTTGGGTGTCATCCAGAGTGCTTTAACTACTAACTTTGTTCATTTATTAATGGAACAAACTAAGCATATCGCGCACGTTGTAAAGTATTGCGGGGAAGATAACACGAAGTTAGTAGAGCCGACCTTAGAAGCGGAACAGGAGTGGGTCACCTTAATTAAGCGAAATGCGCACCGAGGAGAGCGTTTTTTCGCTGAGTGCACGCCGGGGTACTATAATAACGAAGGCAATCATGACAAAAGTAACGGATTTTTATCTAACGCATATGGAAAGGGGCCTGTGGCGTTTTTTGATTTGTTGGAAGATTGGAAAAAATCGGGGACTTATGAGGGGTTAATGATTAATGAGCGAGTCGAGGAAATTAGGTAAGTAGTAATTGTAATGACTTAATACTGTGCCAATGGGATCCCCATAGTTGCCAAATAAAACTTTGTCAGTACTATCAAAGTGTTCTAAACTGCTTATATTAGCTTGTATTTGCAAAAGCTAGTTTTTTGCGCAATAACAGGGGATTGCTTAGTGAAATTACTGAATCTTTCTATCATCGGCTTTTTCTTTTTCACAGTTGTCGGCTTAGTGAACGCTGATGAGCCTGGTATAGCCGAAGAAGCCGGAAAACAATTGTTTCGTGCTGCTGCGAGTGGTGACGTTAGCCAGGTGTTGCAAGCAGGAACAACTAATCTAACTGGTAAGGCGCAAACTATGGCGGAGGGTACTTTACTCAGCCTGTTTCCAACGGCTGAGGTTGAGATTACTTGGAATGATGAGCAGGAGCTTGAAGGTAGCTTGTTAATTCTGGCACCTTTGCTTGAAAGTGCTGACAACACTGAGTTGATGTTTATGCAAGCCAGTGCGTCGCAGTATGATCGTAGAACTACGGTCAATTTGGGTCTTGGGGCAAGGCATCTTGCTATGAGTGACAAATTACTGGTAGGCGTGAACGCGTTTTATGATCACGAGTTTCCTTTTGACCATCAGCGAGTGTCAGTTGGCGCTGAGCTCAGGACTACCATGTGGGAGATCAATGCTAACTACTACTGGGGTACTAGTGGGTGGAAGTTAGGCCGTGCGGGCAGTCTTTCTCAAGAGCGTGCCATGGATGGATTTGATATTGAATATGGTATGCCATTGCCTTATTTGCCTCGTACAAAAATTTACGGCACATACTTTAGATGGTCTGCCAGTCCAGGCACAAAAGGGGATAACGGTTGGCAAGGATCGCTCGAGTCCGAAATTTTAGATGGGGTGAATCTCAAAATGGGGCATCGATATTATAGTGATATGAACGACGAAGTATTTGCCGCAATAGAAGTCGATGTGGTCGATTTGCTGACTACTAATGGTAGCGATAAGCCTTTTGTTTCGAATGTCGCCTGGGAATTGGCGAGTATGAAGGATGAGCGTTATGCTAAGGTGCGAAGAGAGAATCTCATTAGGAAAGAGAAGCGGACGGTCAATGCTGACTTTGTAGTAACGGTGAGCGGATTCTAGCGTTAAGTAGAAATGTAAAAACTGAAAACGCGCTTCCTGCGCGTTTTTTATTTTGAGAAACTAAAATCCTATAGCCTCTATATTAGGCAAATTTGTCTCAGTGTGATTGAACTATTAGCGAGGAGGACAGTTTCCCAGTTTGGGCTGACAGACAGATAAATAAGACAGGTAACCGAGCCAGAATTTTCGTGATTCCATGTCGACGGGTGCTCCATCGTCGGTGGAAAAAGGTTCTGTCCGCCAACTCTTTCGTAGAATATAAAAATTTTCTTTTCCTGAAATAGCGCGAATGATACTAAACTCTCCAAGACCGTTCTGAGTGCTAGCGCCGCAAAAAACCATGAGGCCAAGAGTTGGATATTGATGCGAAACACCGCTGAGCGCTATCGGCTTAATATCAAAATCTGCGCATGATCTTGATAAATGATCTACCACTCGGGTTATCATCTCGTCGAGGTCGGCATCGGGTACGTTCAGCAATTGCTGGACCGACAATAATTCCTTCCAGTCTTTTTCGGTAGATCCGTTAGGGGCATATTCCGTAGTAGAAAGGTTGTCCACTCTATCTGTGAAGATCTGCTGCCAGCCGTCCGGTTCAATGAACAGTAGCCTCTCAGCATCATCTTGAAGTATTTCTTGAGATGAAACATTTATAGTTGTCACTGTCGTGAAAATTATCAGTAGTGAGTTGATTATTTTGAACATACAGTCGGCACCCATGATTTCTCTGTTCCGCTAAAAGCTGCAGTATAACTGGGAAATCGGCAGTCCTCCATCGTTTGGATAAGCTTTATCTTTCTTCAATTAAAAATAAATTGGAACATCTACTACCGTATCTGGTAACTTTATACCTTAAAGATAGTTTCGCAATCGGAGTTGAGTCGAAATTTAGAGAATGCTGCGGGATTAAAACTTACCATTAAATATTACGATTTTAAGGAGAGAATAATATGGCTCTTGATCAAACAACAGACGCCTTGCTACAGAATATAGCGGCCCAAGGTGGTCCGGCACTGCATGAAATGCCGGTAGATACTTGTAGGGATGTTTTTTTACAACTGGTGAGAAGTTTAGGGGGCGAGGTCATTCCAATTCACGATAGTAGCGATAGAACTATTCCTGGGCCAGATGGTGATATTCCAGTGCGTGTTTACACCCCACGTGATGTGGGAGGAGAAAAGCTACCAGTACTCGTCGTGTATCACGGAGGCGGCTGGGTGATCGGTGACTTGGAGACCCATGACAATCAATGTCGGTATCTTTCAAATGAGGCAGATATGATTGTTGTTGCGGTGGATTATAGGCTGGCACCCGAGCATAAATTTCCAGCAGGTGTTAATGACTGTATCAATGCAACCGAATGGGTGATTGCTAACGCAGAAACTCTGGGAGGTGACCCGTCTAAGGTCGCTGTCACAGGTGACAGCGCAGGGGGCAACATGGCCGCGGTAGTGGCTCAGCAACTGAAAGGAAAAATCAGATTTCAGTTACTTGTGTATCCAGCTACAGATTTCTCTGAAACTGTCTATCCATCAAGAGAAGAGTTTGGAGGCGGTGAATACTTTCTCTCTATGGAAGATATGGCTTGGTTTGGCGGTTTGTTAGTAAATGAGCCTAGTGATTTACTTGGAGAAACTGCATCCGTCATGGCGAGGAAAGATTTAAGTGGTCTAGCACCAGCCTTAACAATCACAGCCGGTTACGATCCTCTTAGAGATGAAGGTAAGGCGTATGCCGATAGACTTCGTGAGGCGGGCGTTCCGTCAGAATACAAGTGCTTTGACGGGACTATTCATGGTTTCACTCTTTTCCCTGGAGCATTGGAGGCAGGTAAAGAAGGACTTTCGCTTATGGTCCGTAGCTTAAAAGCTGCGGTAGCCTAACGCGGTTAGGAAAGCGCATGTGGCTGAAAAATCTCATGCGCTTTCACTAGTTTTTTTAGACGGAGGGGAGTATGTCGAATAAAATTGACATTAAAGAGTCTGATGCTTTGTTAAAGACTACCCGGTCAGTGCGGCTCAGATTGGATTTTGAAAAAGTAGTACCTGATGAGGTCATAAAAGACTGTATCACTGTGGCCTTGCAGGCGCCTTCGCAAACTAATACACAACAATGGCATTTTGTCGTGGTTACGGACCGTGGACTCAGAGAGAGATTAGGTGATATTTATCGTGACACGTTTGATAAGTATTGGGCTGAGTCTGCTGAAAAGTCTGATGGCAGTATTGAAAATTACTCGGGTGGAGATCAGCGGATGATTGACTCGGCGCTTTATTTAAGAGATAACTTTCATAAGGCGCCGGCGCATGTCCTTTTCTGCGCCACCGGTAATTTGCCTGATATGCCTCTCTTTGAACAAGCGTCAGCGTATGGTTCGATTATGCCTGCAGCTTGGTCTTTTATGCTGGCAGCTAGGTCACGAGGATTGGGAACCTGCTGGACATCTGTCCATCTTAAAGAATCTCAGAAAGTTGCAGATGTTTTAAATCTTCCGGATAACTTAACTCAGGCCGTGCTGATGCCAGTGGCTTATTATTCTGGTTCGGGCTTTCGCGAAGCATCTCGTTTGCCGCTTGATGAGGTTTTACATTGGAACGGCTGGTAGGTTTGGGAGAGTAGTTTAAGCGTCAGCACCTAAAATAATTTTCTCTGCCAATAAAGTAGGATTTGTAAAACATACCTCGTGACTGCCCGGCAATTGAATAAGCCGGAAAAATCCTAGTTTCTCTGACAGTCGAGGATGCCAGTTCATGGCGTGTGGGAAACATGTATCCTCCGTTGCGTTGATGTAAGTCTTGCCGATCGTCATCTCCGAGGGATCCTTGGAGAGCGAGATTTTATCCTCAAAGGTTTTTAATGGGTGTGAGTTGAGACTCTCGTAGGTGCTCGAAGCGATCTCGTGCGTCGCGTCATTGATAAACCGTTCTCGCCAAACAGGGTAGGGCAACAGTACTGAGCCATCAGGCTTTAGAGTTTGTTCCCATAAGGTCAGAAATTCAGGTGGAACTAAGTCATTGAGCGATTCGCCGTTTAATGGAACAAACGCATTCCAGTAAATTAATCGCTGAATTAAGCGAGGTACGCGATCAGCAACCGCAGTGATGACCATCCCAGCATAGCTGTGGCCAACTAGAACGAAGTCCGATAAGTCTTCCTTATCGATAAATGTTAGAAGAGAGATTATCGCCTCTTCTAATCCCGTCGACTTATCATCATTTTTTCCATTACCCTTTAGCGTTGGCAGGAAGACCCTGTGACCAAAGCTCCTGATATGCTCTGCTACTGGCTCCAGATGATTGCCTGAGTGCCAAGCGCCATGTACCAATACGAAGGTTGTCAAAAGCGTTTCCTTTTATTTCCCGTCTAAATATACCTAATGCTGGTGTCGCGCTATTATAGAGAGATTACGTATTAAGCGCACCGTTCAAGTGATCAAGTTTTGTAAGAAAAAGTCTGGAAACTATAATAATACTAAAAAATTAGCCTTAATTTTCACAAATCAGCTATTTATATCAAATGAAGGCTATAAAAATACTTATTTTGGCCATATAATCTCGCCGATTCTAGGTTAATGAGTGCGTATCCGTGTTTTGATACAAAGATACGCTCGGGATTTTTCCAACAATATTTAAAGTAATTACTCCATTTGTGAGAGCAAACAGTAATGCATCTTTATAGAGGCTTGAAATGACAGATCTTACGCTTTATCGAAACATTGGGATTTTTGCACACGTTGACGCGGGTAAGACCACTACTACCGAACGGTTTCTTAAACTTACTGGGAAAATACATAAGATTGGTGAGGTTCATGATGGTGCTGCGACTACTGATTTTATGGATCAAGAGCAAGAGCGAGGGATTACCATTCAGTCCGCGGCTACGACCTGTTTTTGGAATGACCATCGATTTAATATCATCGACACGCCCGGACATGTGGATTTTACGATCGAGGTTTACCGGTCGCTTAAAGTGCTAGATGGCGGTGTTGGTGTTTTTTGCGGCTCGGGAGGTGTTGAGCCTCAATCGGAGACCAATTGGAGATATGCCAATGATTCAGGTGTAGCGCGTATCATTTATGTAAACAAATTAGATAGGACTGGAGCTGATTTTTACCGTGTCGTTGATCAGGTGGAAAAAGTTTTGGGCGCGCGCCCAGTTGTAATGGTTCTTCCTATAGGTATAGAAGACGATTTCTCAGGGGTGGTAGATCTTTTGACGCGCAAGGCTTGGGTTTGGGATGAATCCGGTGATCCAACGAAATATAGTATTTCAGACGTGCCTGAAGACATGATCGATCAAGTGGAGGAGTATCGGGAGAAACTTGTTGAGGCCGCAGTTGAAATGGATGATGAAGCTATGGAGCAGTATCTGGAAGGTGAGGAGCCTAGCATAGAAACTCTTAAAGCGTGTTTAAGAAAAGGTACTATCGATTTAAGTTTTTTCCCAACTTATTGTGGCTCATCTTTTAAAAATAAAGGCGTGCAACTAATTTTAGATGCTGTAATCGATTATCTTCCGAATCCAACCGAGGTACCCCCGCAACCTGAGGTTAATTTAGAGGGAGAAGAAACGGGTGAGTTGGCATTAGTTGATCCTGAGAAGCCTTTGCGTGCTTTGGCGTTTAAGATCATGGATGATCGTTACGGCGCATTAACCTTCATCAGAATTTATTCGGGTATGATCGCGAAGGGTTCAACCGTGCTTAATAGCTTTACGGGTAAGACTGAGCGCATTGGGCGTATAGTAGAAATGCACGCAGATTCGAGGAATGATGTTGATTCTGCACAAGCGGGAGATATTGTCGCTGTACTTGGAATGAAAAACGTCCAAACAGGTCATACCCTGTGTGATCAGGATGAACCCGCCACCTTAGAGCCAATGGTGTTCCCAGATCCTGTGATTTCGATCGCAATAGCGCCGCTGGACAAGGCCGGAGCAGAAAAACTCGGTATAGCTCTTGGCAAGATGATTGCAGAAGATCCGTCTTTTAGGGTCGAAACTGATCAAGAAAGTGGCGAGACCATTATTAAGGGTATGGGTGAGCTCCATTTAGATATTAAGGTGGATATCTTAAAAAGGACGCATGGTTGTGAAGTAGAGGTCGGTAAGCCTCAGGTAGCATATCGTGAGACGATTACGCAGCGGACTGAGGATGTCTATACTCATAAGAAACAAACTGGTGGTGCTGGTCAGTTTGCTAAAATTGATTATGTAATAGAGCCTGGCGAGGTAGGTACAGGCTTTTTGTTTGAGTCGAAGGTTACTGGTGGAAACGTTCCGCGAGAATTTTGGCCTGCAGTACAAAAAGGATTTGAATTAAGCACAGCGGAAGGGGTGTTAGCTGGATATCCTATGCAAGATATTAAGGTGACATTGATGGACGGGGCGTTCCATGCCGTTGACTCTTCGGCAGTAGCTTTTGAGACAGCTGCTCGGGCAGCTTACAGGCAGACCTTACCCAAGGCTAGCCCTCAATTACTAGAACCAGTAATGAACATTGACGTTTTTACCCCAGACGACCATGTGGGTGACGTGATTGGAGACCTTAATCGTCGTCGAGGCATGATTAAGGCTCAAGAAGCTGGGGTCTCGGGAGTAAGGATAAAGTCTGCTGCCCCACTTAGCGAAATGTTTGGTTATATTGGTGATCTACGTACTATGACGTCGGGACGAGGTCAGTTCTCGATGGAGTTTTCACACTACGCGCCTTGTCCCAATAATATTGCTGAGGATGTAATAAAGGCGGCGGCAGAGCTGAAAGATTCTCAGTAACATTTTGAAGTTGGCGGTGAAAACGTGAGATTTCTCAAGAAAGGGCTCGCGCTACGACTTCAGTGGTGTCTTTCGACAAGTTTGTAGTGGCTTTTATTGCGAGCAGAGCCTCCTTAGCATGTGACTGATGTTGCTCACTAAATTGTCTCCAACGATCGAATGCTCGCGCAAGTCTCGCGGCGATCTGACTATTAAGTGGATCTATCGCGCAGATTTGTTCAGCTGCGAAGCGATAACCGCTGCCGTCGGCGGCATTAAAATGTGCGTGATTTCCTTGACAGAAGGCACCTATCAGCGACCGAACGCGATTTGGGTTTTTTATATCAAAGTCTGGATGTTTCATAAGTTCTCGCACGTTAGTGAGGGTGTTAGGCAGAGTAGCGGTCGCTTGAACCGAAAACCATTTGTCGACCACAAGTTGCTCACTTTTCCATTTGTCATAAAACCATTCCAGAGCGACATGTCTTTGTGGAGAATCGGTATTAGCTAGTGCGCTAAGCGCAGCCATGCAGTCAGTCATATTATTTGAATTTTTTAGTTGGTTCAGACAGAGGTTTTGTACCTCCGGCTTTTGTAATTCCATCATGTAACTTAGTGATATATTTCGCAAGCTTCGAGCGCCCGCCGAGCCAGCACTAGGGTCATAGGTATCTCTATTCTCGTTAGTCATATAAACTTCAGCAAACAAATCCTCTAGGGTGCAAGCAATTTGTGTTCTGAGACCAGTGCGTGCAAGTAGTATGGACTCAGGATCGACGGTTTCCATTTGTTCAGCGAGATACGATGCACTTGGCAGAGTCAGTATCTCTGCGGCGAAAGCTGACTCAGTTCGAGGCATTTCTAGTGCCATTCTGCTGGCGTTAATAACACCTTGGCCATAGTCTGGGAGTCGCTTTTGTTGAAATGCTGTAATAGCGTCTAAGATAGTTCCTACTGCTAGTTTCTGTGAGGCCTCCCACCGATTAAATAGATTTACATCATGAGCTGCTAGAAGCGCCAAATTGGATTCGCTGTAGTTGTATTTTAATATGACAGGCGCCGAAAAATCGCGTAAAAGAGATGGGATTGGCGGTTTATCGACACCTTTAAAAGTAATACTTTGTCGTGTGTCGCGTAAAGAGAATACTTCCTCACATTCTTCCGAAGAGAGCGGAATTTCTTCGCCGTCTTGATTTAGCAAGCCGAGTTTAATGGGGATGTGCAGTGGTGAATTATTGCTCCCTTGACCTTCATTCAAGCTCTCCTGAATAAACGTTAAAGTGTATTCACTCGAATCCTTGTTGTATTGACTTTCCACGGTCACTGTTGGAGTACCTGCTTGATGGTACCAGCGAGAAAATTGTATTAGGTCAAAACTATTGGCGTCGGACATGGCTGATACAAAGTCTTCGGTTCTAACCGCCTGGCCGTCATGACGCTCGAAGTAGAGATCCATTCCTTTACGGAAACCAGATTCTCCTACCAAGGTGTGTATCATTCTCACTAATTCAGCGCCTTTATTATAAACGGTAGCTGTATAGAAGTTGCTGATCTCCATATAAGCTGTGGGGCGCACAGGGTGTGCCATTGGGCCAGCGTCTTCAGGAAATTGCGCGCTCCTGAGAATTCTAACTTCCTGTATCCTTTGTACAGCTTTATTATACCTATCTTCACCGTACCGCTGGTCTCGGAAGACTGTCAGGCCCTCTTTTAGACTGAGTTGGAACCAGTCTCGACAAGTAACTCGATTTCCTGTCCAGTTATGGAAATATTCATGCGCAATTACTCTATCGATCATCATGAAGTCATAGTCGGTAGCAGTATCGGATCGTGCCAATACGTATTTTGTATTGAAGATATTTAAGCCTTTATTTTCCATCGCGCCCATATTGAAATCACTTACAGCGACAATCATGTAGCGTGTGAGGTCTAATTCAAGGCCGAATACTTCTTCATCCCAGCGGATGGCTGACTTAAGCGCTTCCATAGCAAAATCGCATTGATCAAGTTTACCGGGCTCCACATAAAATGCGAGGGTAACCTGTTTACCAGAAAATGTTTCGATATGATCCTCGAGCTTATCTAGTTTGGCTGCCACTAAGGCAAATAGATAGCTAGGCTTAGGAAATGGATCTACCCAACGAACCCAGTGTTTTCCATCATCTCGCTTTCCTTCCTCTTCAAGGTTTCCGTTTGATAGGAGAATTGGGTAATCCACTTGATCGGCTATGATTGTTACGCGGTAGCGACTCATCACGTCGGGCCTGTCTACAAAAAATGTGATCCTCCTGAATCCTTCCGCCTCGCATTGTGTAAAAAAACCATCTTTAGACGCGTAGAGACCTTCGAGGCGAGTATTGCCTTGAGGTCTAATCCGAACAATAGTCTCCAAGACGAAGGTTTGAGGAGGACTCTCAATGATTAGATATTCTTCAGTGCATAAAAATTTGTCGTTAGACAGAGGTTGATCGTCCAGCGAAACAGAGATCAATTCAAGTTCTATGCCATCTAACTTAAGGGGCTGATTTTTGGTGATTTTTTCATTACGTGAAATATTTAAACGAGATTTTATTTGTGTATAGGATGAAAATATTTCTACTTCGAGATTAATTTCTTCGACAAGGTAAGCAGGTGGAGTGTAGTCTTTTAGATATATTGTGTCGGGTACTTTATTCTTCATAATTCCGTCATCGTTTATTTACTGTATCGATTGTGATTATTATACCCGCGAGCCATGTTCTTTTTCGATAAATTAATGTTCGGATTTTCTGGGTTACGGGTTGGATATTAAGTGGGAGGATTAGTCAGTGTTTAGAAAAATAATTGCCATGTCGTTGATAGCTCTATTCTGGGGCTTTGACGCAGTGGCCGAAGAGTTGCGATTAGCTAATCAAAACGCTGATCATACTAATTGGCTCACTTATGGCCAAGGCCATAAAAATCAGCGATTTAGTAATTTGCGACAAATAACCGAGGACAATGTAGCTGCATTGCGTCCAGCCTGGATCTTTCAAACTGGTATTTTGGGCACCTTCCCAACTAACCCGCTGGTGGTGGATGGCATTATGTATATCACGACACCTTTTAACCATGTATTCGCTATAGACGCTCGTACTGGGGTAAAAATATGGCATTACGCGCACGATATTCGCCAAGAAAAATTGTGCTGTGGTTCTCATAATAGGGGTGTTGCGTGGGGATATGGTCGATTATTTATGATAACAGCTGATGCTAGGCTAGTGGCATTGGACGCATCAAATGGCCGGCTAATATGGGATGTGCCGATGGTCGATCCTATGTCAGGAGATAGCTCAGATCTTGATAGCATCAAGACTTATACGAATAACACGAAGAAAAACTTCGATAGTATGACAAAATTTGCCGGCAACATGGCTCCAGTAGTATACGACGGTAAAGTTTTTGTGGGAGTAAGTGGCACTGGCTATAGTGCAAATCTTGCCACTGCCGAAGGTGGAAATAAAAATTTAGAGCTGCTTGGTAAGCCAGGAATTAGGCCAGGCTTAAGGGCATTTATGTCAGCTTACGATATCGAAACTGGCACTCTTGAGTGGCGCTGGTATGTTACGGCGTCTAGCGGTTGGGAAGGGGATTTCGCTATAACTAACAGTTTTGGCGATAGCTACGATCGTGATGTTTCTCTAGAACGAGAGCTTGCAAGAAAAAATAGTGATGGATGGAAGAGAGGAGGAGGATCGATTTACGGTTCTCCATCAATCGATCATGAGCTGGGGTTACTTTATGTCGGCACAGGCAACCCTGCCCCGACTTATTCTGACGAAGAGCGACCCGGCGACAATTTGTACACATCTTCCCTAGTCGCGTTAGATACTAATACTGGTAAGCTTGTGTGGCACTACCAGATCGTGCCACATGACATTTGGGGTTACGATGTGGCTGCTCCGCCGGTTTTGTTTCCTCTGACCACCACTGATGGCGCAGTAGTGAAGGCTGTTTCGATTGTGTCAAAATCTGGCTGGCTTTATGTTTTTGACCGAGTGACAGGTAAGCTCTTAAAACGGTCTCAACCGTTTGTACCTCAGAGCCCAAATATGTTCGCGAGGCCTACGTTTCAGGGTGTTGAGATAGCACCAGGCGCCGCTGGGGGCGCTAATTGGCCTCCTTCTTCTTATAGTAGACTCACCGAATGGATGTATGTAGTAGCATCTCATCGACCCACTATTTATCGCCTCGAGAAAAGTGATGAAGGTAAGCTATTGAATGTGCTCGATTTCGCCCCCCACCTGCCAAATTCGGGCAGAGTTGTAGCTATTGATCCGGTAACCGGTCAAATAAAATGGAGTAAGAAAACCGATCTGCCAGTGATTTCTGGCGTCACCACTACCGCGACTGGGCTATTATTTCACGGTCAATCAAATGGGGATTTCGTTGCTCGAAGTGCTCGGGATGGTTCTAGATTATGGAAGTTTCAGACAGGAGCGGGAGTAAATGCGCCTCCAATTACTTATAGTATCGAAGACAAACAGTTCGTGGCCGTGGCATCTGGAGGACATGCACTATTTGGCTATCCAAAGGGAGATGCTATCGTAAGTTTTTCCTTACCTGATTGAGGATTTGATTAGTGCCCAATGAAGCGACCTTTACGTTTTTCTTTGAATGCTGTTATAGCCTCGCTATGGTCGGGACCACTTTTTGCAATGGCGATATGCGATGCAATGAGATCGAGATTACTCGCCATATCGGTGTCCATACCGTGTATCACCGCCTGCTTAGTTAGGCGCACTGATAATGGGGGATTCTCAGCGATATCGGATGCCAGCTTGTATGTTCTGTCCGCAAGCTCCTCGTCGGGCCATACGTGGTTTATCATTCCAATATTATAAGCTTCGTTTGCGTCAATAAAATTACCCGCTAGAAGTATTTCTAATGCTTTGGACTTCCCAATTATCCTCGGTAACAACCAAGCCCCTCCACCTCCTGGAAGAAGACCTATATTACAATAGGTTTCTGCCATTCTCACGCTTTCCCCAGCTACTCGGATATCGCAGGCTAGTGCAAGATCGAGGCCTCCGCCGGCCGCAACGCCATTAATACTCGCTATTATAGGTTTTGTTACATGTTCTAGCTTTTTTGGAAATGCTTGGATAATATTTTTGATATACGCTTTTGTCACATCAGGTCTATTGTCTACCTCTGGTCCCATTAGTGTAACATCTCCTCCAGAACAGAATCCTTTTCCCGCGCCAGTTAAGACGAGTACTCTGATATCATCGTTGCGTTCGCATTCGTCTACCAAAGCCACTAGACGGAGAAGCATCTCATCGCTGAAAGCATTCAATTTTTCTGGATTATTTAATGTTAATGTAGCAATGTGGTTGCGGATTTCTATTAGGACGCTTTCAGGCATAGTTTTGCTCCCGCTTGTTGATCGACAAATTTAAAATTGTAAGTGGGTCGTGAACAAATAATTAGTTAGAATACAACTTATGTCTAAAATAAATCATACACAAGCGCTCATCGAGTTTATTGATAAATCCCCAACGCCATTTCATGCCGTTGAAAATATGAGACAACTATTGTTGACGAATAAATTTGTTGAATTACGTGAAGACGAAAGTTGGTCGCTTGAGGCTTCCGGACAATACTTTACGACTCGTAACGGTTCTTCTATTGTTGCGTTTAGAGTCGGTGACGAATTGTCTCGAGGCTTTCGAATGATAGGTGCGCATACAGACAGTCCATGTTTACGTCTGAAACCTAATCCTACAAACGAAGCCAATGGTTACGTAACCTTTGGCGTGGAAGTTTATGGGGGGGCGTTGTTGAACCCATGGTTCGATCGAGACTTATCGATTGGGGGGCGCGTAGTTTTAAAAAAAGCGAACGGTGACCTGGTAAGTAGCTTAGTAAATTTAGAAGAACCTGTTGCCTTTATACCTAGTCTTGCAATTCATCTGGATAGAGACGCAAACAATAAACGATCGATAAACGCTCAAACCATGCTACCACCTCTGGTAGGAATGGCCGGAAATTCAGTGTTTGACTTCTCTGGACTCGTGCTCCAACATCTATTAGACGGTGGAAAATGTGGACCTAAGGACCTGTTGTCAGATTTCGAGCTGTCTTTATTTGATATCAACGGCGGGAAAGAAGTAGGGGCTAACAGGGAATTTCTGGCAAGCGCTAGGTTAGATAATTTACTGAGTTGCTGGCTGGGGCTGCAAGCACTATTAACATCCAGATCAAAGTCGGTTAACCAACTCATTGTGTGTAATGACCACGAGGAAGTTGGTAGTGGTTCTTTCGTAGGAGCTAAAAGTAATTTTTTAAGTGGGGTACTAAGACGGCTGAGTCAGGATGAAGTTGGTTTTCAAAAAATGATAGCGAAATCATTATTAGTTTCTACCGATAATGCTCATGCACTTCATCCCAACTTTCCAGAAAAACATGATTCGTCGCATGGTCCTCTGATAAATCAGGGGCCAGTATTAAAAATTAACAGTAATCAAGCATATGCTACAAATAGTGAATCCGCAGCGCTACTCCGCTCTGCTGCAACTCGGGCAGGATTGAAGCTGCAAAACTTTGTTGTGAGGTCTGATATGGCCTGCGGCAGCACCATAGGACCATTGACTGCCTCCCAGCTGGGAATAAGAACAGTAGACGTCGGCGTTCCAACGTTCGGAATGCACTCGGTTCGAGAGCTTGCGGGATGTAAGGATATCGAGTCCATGCGCCTTCTTTTAGAGGCTGTTCTAGAGCTCGACTCCCTCGTGGTAGAGGACAGCTGGCTTAGCTAGGTGAAGCGCCATCAATCTGACCATGTAAGGGTCCTTGATGCCAGCAAATAAGACTCCACTCGTCTTTGCGCTTTAACCACGTTTGTGTGAACGTCATAAAACGTTGGCGGAAACCGCAGTCTCTTGGTTTGCCTCTAAAAGTTGCGTATCCAGATACTATTCCAGTAGTACCTCTTGTTTGGTATCTCATTTCACGCGGGACCCACTGGAATGACTCCCAGTTCGGCACGTGAAACCCGATATGGTCTACGAAATCAGCCTTAGAGAACCTCCAAGGGATATCTTCGTCAAATATCACCATATCATCTGCCATTAATCCGTATACTGTCTCTAGCTCGCCTGCGTTTAGTCCGCTCGCCCAAGTCTCAAAGATATCTTCTAAATTATTGGTCGCCATAACCATCTTCTCCTAGTGCAATTTTATATTGTTTGATCTGCCCATCCCTCGAGGTGTGCCGCATAGAACTGTGAGTCTACTTTCAAAGAGCGAAACAACCACCGGGAATCTATTTGTTGGTACTCTTCAGTATAGGCAGACAACAGCCATTTCGATTCCGCGACACCTTCTTCATTATTCACTGTGCAAGGCATGATTAGCCTCCATTTTCCATCTGCTTTATCGCCATTAACAGTGATGATAGGATTCATGACGAGGTGCGCGGCGAAAACGATACTGCCTGACGCACTTTCGAAGAAATTTTTAATAGCCTGTTTCCCTACGTGTCGGCCAAATTCAGGGCCACCATCCCACACACCATCCTCTATAAATAGGCTTGCAAGTCCTTCGGGATCATAATTATTATCACAGTAGCTGCAATAGATTGCTTTCAGCTTTTTTATGTTCTCGATAGCGGTGAGTTCAGCAATTTGCGAGTTTAGATCAGTTGACATACATCCTCCCTGTTTGATGTTTTTTCCTAAATCTGTCAACGTGAATTCTTTCGGGAAAACATCACTGTATCTTTGTAGTGTAAGACGACTTTATCGTTTTGATTAATTAATTGGAAGAAGAACGTTAATATTCCTCTGTCGGACTTCGATTTCGAAGGCCGTGTGGCGAGGCACTCGATTTCAAGACTAATGTTGTCTTCAGGATAAACAGGCAGTGGGAAGCGCATCTCGTCAAAACCGAGTGCACCTATCACTGCGTCAGTCCAGTTCGCCTGATTCAACATCCATTGCTTGATACAAAGAGTGTATTGGCCTGATGCTGTGATGTCTTTATAACCCTTTTCGATAGCTTTCTCTTGCGAAAGATGAATAGGCAGAGGATCCCATTTACGATTGAACTCTAATAACTCAGACCTTGTTACCGCGTATGGACCGAGTTTGAGTCGGTCCCCAACATTGATATCTTCAAAGAAAAGGGATCCTCTATCTTTCATGAAAGTACTAATTAGTAAGACCGACTACTAATCGCGTTATCCCATCTTAAAAAAGACAAGTTTATTCCCATCTAGATCTCTGATATATCCACCATAAAATGCATCAGTTCTATTACCTGGTGCGCCCTCATTTTGAGCACCGAGGGCAAGTGCTTTTGCATGCACTCTATCTACTTCTTCGTGAGAAGCACAACTGATACCTAGCATTGAACCATTCCCAACGGTTGCAGGTTGGCCATCGAACGGCAGCAGCACAGCTACTGTCGGCTTATCTTCACCGGTCCCCCACATCACCATGCGATCATTTTCCATGACTCGACCGCCACCCATTTCTGATAGAAGCTCATCATAGAACTTCGATGCGCGCCCCAAGTCATTTGTACCCAGTGTTGTATAGCCTTTCATTATTATTCTCCGTTTTTAAAATACTATTGGCAGTTCGAGGTAGTTTTTATAGATGTAGTCTCTATGTTCTTCCAAACTCTGACTCAAGGACTTGAGAACTTCGTTTTCTGAACACTCATAAAAAGGACGAAAGTCTGTCGCCATAGGGCAGCGTTTCTGCTCCATAGGTTTAAAGAGGCCAAAAAAGCACGCGTGATAGATATCCAGGGCTGATAAAGAATCACCGATTAAATATTTGGAGCCAATTTTTTTCTGTGCCGCCAACTGCTCATTTAATTGATTAAACACACCTGCTATTCGAGCGTTTGACGCTTCTGCCGCCTTTTCAGAATAGCCATATTTTTCTGCTAAAGCATCCCATAGGTTTGTATCGCCATTACTTTCGGCCGCAACTCGGTATCCAGTTTTCACGAGAACATGCCTTCCCATCCAGCCAGCACCAAACTCACCTGCTAGCTCATTAATAAGACCAAACATAAGCACTCTATCTGCCGGATTCTCGGGAACTAGACGAGGTTCAGGCTCTAGTCGCTCAGCCAGATTAAGCTGATCGCTCCAAGTAAATCGTGGCCTTTCGTCTTGCCAAATTGCGACTGGTGCACTTGATTGACTAGTCCATGCTATTAGCTCGCTTTGTGATCCGCCCATCCCTAGCCCAAGATCTGACTCGCCTCGATTGGCAGTTTTTACCGATGTGTAGGACAACCCTTTCACGTAAAATATGCCTTTACACGATTCTCGCCAAGGCCCTGGAATAGGATAAGCACCCAGTACCATCCTTAGGCCCGACATCTCACGAGCATCTTCGACATCTACATACTTATTTTTTACATCTGTAAGTTCGATTCGATCTGACATCTGCTTATTCTCCGTTAACACTGAGCGCGATCAGCGCATTTCCAGGGATCCACATGTTCCACATGCCATACCCTGAGTTCACGTATACGTGTCCCTGCGCAATTGCGGGCCCAGGACCATTAATTGATCCGCCAACGGCCTTTACTCCATTTACAGTGGAATAAGTATTCAAAGTGTTATATTCCCATATGATCTCGCCCGTTTCAGAGTCGTACGCTCGCAGATGGCCGTCAAGGCTGCCTGAGAAGACTACTCCGTCTAACGCAGTCACCGCGGCGAGTTGCCCGGTATTACACTTTTCTATCCCATTACAGACGGTTTTTGACGGACCAGTTTTCCAAACAATTTTTCCAGTATTTAAATTGACTGCGCTTATTGAGCCGGCTTCGCCTGGCCCTAATTCCCATGCTCCAGCTATTGCAACATATGCTTTATCATTGTCGACCGCGAAGCCCCATTCGATCCCACCGACAATCCCGCCCGGACCGACTTCGACTTTCCATTTCAAACTACCATCATTAGGGTCCAGAGCATAAAGCCACCCCGATTTTTGCCCCGCTAAAAGAAGTCGCTCACCTTGAGCGTTAGTAGTTAGAACTGGTGAGCTACCAAAATCTAGGTCGGGCCCATGGTTCTCGGGACAGCCTGGATCGTCGCCTGAGGTTATACAAGCTACTGTGAACGCATCACCGGCAAGAGTTTGGGTCGTCCATTTGACTTCTCCGGTATCCATGTCGAAAGCCATTACAGCGTCAGATTCAGGCGCGGCTGGTACAGAATAGCTATCACCCGTCACTACATAGATGCTTCGGGTTTCAGGGTCTACAGTAGGTGCCGTCCAAACTGCCGCGCCACTTGGCGCCCACAATTGAGTCCCCACCGAATTTTTTCCTCGTTTGCTAGGCGCCTCAGCGATTGTTCGAGTTTTCCACAGTGTTTCACCGTTGTCGGCATCGACACTCATCACACCGCCTCTAAAGGTACAGCACTCGTAGTCATGCATTGACCCCGCAACCTCTTCGAGAGACGACAATGGTATATATAATCGATTTTCGTGATACACAGGGGTTCCCGTGATTCGCGCATGGTCGTGATCATCCGCTTGTATTGTCCAGTTTTCCTTCCCAGTGTTCGGGTCAAGGGAATAGGCTCTTCCCGCTAGATCTCCGAAAAATAGACTGATGGTACCGTTTTTAAGTTCGCCAAGAGTCATTGCGGTTCGGATGCCACCGCTGGCTTCATATACCCAAAGAGCACAACCCGAATCCGCATCAAGTGCAATTACTAATCCAGACCAAGTACCAAAATATAATCGCCCATCAGCCACCGCAGGTTGACCCGACATACTTGATACGCCCGGTACACCAAAAGCCCATTTATACTTAAGGTTAGGGACATCTGTTTTTGATAGACCAGCATTTACCGCTTTCTGATAACGAGTATTAGCTGAGTCATTACCCCAGCTATTCCAACCAGAGTTGGCTCGTGTCACCTTGCCGTCAAGTGCTATTTCACAGTATGCCTCAGGAGGAATTGCAGCTGCTCCAGAAGCATAATCGCCTAGCGATTTACCCGTGACATATTCAGTTACTGCTCGTCGCTCTTCGTGCGATAAGTCTCTCGTATAGGGAGCCATGACTCCGCTGCTTATCGTAGAATAGACCTCTAGCGCGTCTCGTTTTTTTAAGTCTTCCCGACTTGGCATTCGAACCATTTCTCTTTCGTGACAGTAAGCACAATTCGCTTGATATACTAAGGCGCCTTCATTCTCCTCGTGATGGGCTGCGAAAACACCCGAACTTACGCTTACGAACAACATTCCTAATATTAAAACTCGCACTCTAATCTCCCCGTGTGACTATTTCATATGCCTAATTATTACAAAATTAATCCTACTTTCGGTAGCAGTTTTTTCCTCTTGTCGAGACAGGTTTTAAATAGTCACTACAATTTTCCCCATGGCGCGACGCTCGGATAAATCCTTGATAGCCTGCGCTGCGTGAGAAAGAGGGTACCGTGCGGAGACGTGCGGACGGATCTTCTTCTCTGAAAAGAATGCATACAGTTCACGAATATTTGTTGCATTGGCCTCAGGTTGCTTTTCGGTAAATGCGCCCCAGAAGACTCCAGCGATCTGACATCCTTTTAAAAGTGCCAGATTAAGCGGAATACTTGGTATGCCGGAAGGAAAGCCTACCACCAGAAAGCGCCCTTCCCAGGCAATACATCGAAGAGAGGCTTCTGCGTAGCTACCACCGATAGCATCGTATATTACATTCGCTCCACTTGGCCCTACTGCTTCTTTGAAAAGACCAGATAATTTTTTTGTTCCCGCTTTATCAAAGGGCCCCCTAGGGTAAACTATCCCTATGTCCGCTCCTTTTGATACCGCGAGTGCAGATTTTTCCTCACTCGAGGTTGCAGCGACAACTCTTGCCCCCATAGCCTTTCCCAACTCCACAGCTGCGAGGCCCACACCTCCAGCGGCTCCTAGCACCAATAGCGTTTCGCCCTGACAAAGTTGTCCACGCTGTTTTAGCGCATGGTACGAGGTTCCATACGTGAGCATGAAAGCGGCTGCCTCGTCATCTTTCATACCGTCAGGAATCAGCGAGCATTTCTCAGGTGTGGTAATGACTTGCTCTGCCATGCCACCCCACCCAACATATCCAATGACTCTATCCCCTACTTTAAAATCTGACACAGAGGCACCCAATGCATCTATTTCTCCAGCCACCTCGCCTCCTGGCGAAAAGGGTCTCTCTGGTCGGAATTGATACTTGTCTTCGATTATCAGCGCGTCTGGATAATTTACGCCACAGGCTTTGACCCTAATTCGCACTTCCCCATCTCTCGGGTCTGGTATGTTAATATCTTCAAGCTGCAACGAATCTGGATCTCCGGGGCTTCTACTTAAAATAGCTTTCATTTTGGTAAATCCTTTTTAATTTTACACAATTTAGTTTCTATCGATGATTGCGCTACTGACTCTCTGTGACACCGTCGCCGGTTCCGTAATTTCGAGTAGATTACAAATAATACAAGGCTATTTTTGTATTCGCCACTGTCGATTTTTTATTATGCAATTAGGTTCCTTATAATGAATGGTACTATTCGACTATTAAGTTTCATGAGTTTCGTAGTGGTCGCAGTGATGACAGTCACGGGACCATTATTACCCATGATTGCCAACGATTTTTCGGTTTTGGTAGGACAAGCTGGAATCGTGGTGACAGCGTTTGCTGTTCCTTACGGGCTTGCCCAACTGTTTTGTGGCCCTTTAGGCGACCGAATTGGAAAATTGCGCGTTATAGCTTTTTCTGTCTTGCTCTCAGTAGCTTTTGTTATAGCATGCGGTCTAGCCGAATCTTTAGGTCAATTGACCATTTTCAGGTTTTTTTCCGGCTTATTTATGGCGGGCACCATTCCCTTGGCTATGGCCTATATTGCTGATGAGGTCCCTTATAACAGACGTCAATTAGTGATTGGTCGTTATATTAACGGGATAATTTGGGGGAACATTGCGGGGGCGACTTTGGGCGGACTTGCTGTGCAGTACTTTGAGTGGCGACAAGTATTTTTCTTTTTAGGTATCTTATGCAGTGTCATTGGGGTCGTTCTCTGGACTCGATGTGCGACGGAAAAAGTTATTGATATGCCCCAGACCGCTAATCAAGTGCTTCGGCTTTATATACAAATGTTTGCGGAGGTCGCGCCGCGTACCGCGATGATTGCCGTAACCGCAGAAGGATTCTTACTTTTCGGTGCGATGGCATATTTTGGTGCATACTTGCGACAAAATTTTGGATTAGATTATGACATTGTGGGCTTGACCTTAGCGTTTTATGGTATTGGGGGATTGGCATATGTAGCCAGTGTTAAGTGGGTAGTTCCTCGGCTAGGCGAACGTAAAATGGTGGTGGCTGGCGGTGGTATAGTAGGGTGTTCCTACTTTGCACTTTCAGCTACACCTGTCTGGTGGTTTTGTCTTCCAATATTTTTATTTGCAGGATTCGGATTTTACTTGATCCACAACACCATGCAGACGCGCGCAACCGAAATATCCTTGGAATCTCGGGGCGCAACTATGTCTTTGTGGGCATTCATGCTATTTTTTGGTCAAGGATGTGGTGTCTTAGTTTTCGGTAAGATAATTGATAATTATGGGTACAACATGGTTTTTACAAGCGCAGGATTAGGAATGATTATTTTAGGGCTGTGGTTTCAAAACCGTATACGAATCTTAGAAGAAAACTGCTGACTGGTAATCTAGCTCAAGATTTCTATAGGTGATTTTCAAACCAAGTACTGGCAGCACTGCTAGTTTCTTCGAATTTTTCGGTATATGCGCCATAGTGATTCGAGTTAATGACCACCAAGTCTTTTGGGCCAGGAACTAGGCTATATAGATCTAGCGCGATATCTGACGGAGTTGTAGTGTCAATTTCGGAGACGATCATCAGGAGCGGAGTCGGACTGATCTGTTTCATATAGCCAGTGACATCATATTCAACCATATACTCAAGAGATCTCACCGTTACGCGGTTTTCCCAAGTACACTCTGGATCACTATCAACAAACTGGTGAATATAATTATACGTTTCTTCCCCAGGAAAAACGTGAGGCTCTTCAGGATCAAGTGAGCACATCTTTACATATTTAGACTTTTTCCCCGACACCCGACCTATCCGATCTTCGTCCAACATTTGGTGGAAATCATCAACTGCCCCAATTGGGAGAAACTGTTGCAAGTTACGATGCCCGTTCATAAAAGGCACCTGGCTGACTACTGCCTTAACTCTTTTATCTAGTGCGGCTACCGCGCACACAGTACCGCCTGTATAACTGGTACCCCAGATCCCAATGCGTTGGGGATCGCATTCCGGTTGAGATTGCGCAAAAGTGATGGCGCTTCTGTAATCACGCATTTGCATTGTCGGATCGATATCCTGACGAGGTTGGCCACCACTAGAACCAAGACATCTATTATCATAGACAAGCACCGCAAAACCATTCTTAACGAACACGTCGGCATACTGATCTAATCCCATTTCCTTAACGCCAGAGAAACCGTGCGCCATGATAATGGTGGGGAATGGTTTTGAACCTTTGTTAGGTTTGTACATCCAGCCCCTGAGTGTCACGCCGTCAGCTTTGAAATCGATATCGCGTCTCATTGCTATTCTCCTAATAGTTTCGGTGAGCTTAGATACATAAGGTCATTTAAAGATATATGTGCCAATAGCGAAGCGCCAGTTATTTTTAAGTATTTTGGTGAGCTATTTAGATGAACCCAGTTCGAGAATCATAAATTGCTTGCTTTATCTCCTCATGAGTATTCATGACAAAAGGTCCATAGCGAACTATAGGTTCTCGGATTGGCAATCCGGCAAATAGGATGGCAGATGATGATACTTTCTCTGACCTCATTGATAGGGTGGCGTCGTTACTTAGTACTGCTAGAGAACCTCTCTCAACAATGGTATCGCCGACATGTATTGTGCCGGAGTAACAATATAGAAGCCTATTGTGTGTAGTTGGGATTGCAATAGAGGCAGCTTGTCCTGCTTCCAAGCTTATATCTAAATATAGCGGCTCAGTAGTAATATTGATAATTGGACCTGTCAAATTATTATATTTCCCTGCGATCACGCGAATTGATACTCCATCAGTTCTGTCATCGGTCGGAATTGTATCTGACGCAATATCCTGATAGCGAGGTTGTGTCATTTTCGACTTAGAAGGGAGGTTGACCCAAAGTTGAAATCCCCACATTAATCCATTTTCTTGCTGAGGCATCTCCGAATGGATTATCCCTTTTCCAGCGGTCATCCACTGCACGTCGCCCGGTTCTAATACTCCTTTGTTGCCTTGATTGTCTTCATGACGCATTTTCCCTGCTAGCATGTAGGTAACTGTTTCGAAACCTCGATGCGGGTGTTCAGGGAATCCACCTATGTATTCGTCAGGGTTGTCAGATATAAATTCATCGAATAAAAGAAACGGATCAAGATCTGATAGTTCCGCACCTCCAATTAGCCGACAGATCTTGACACCATCTCCATCACTCGTAATCTGTCCTTTAATTTGTCGAATGATCATGCAATTATTTGTCTTACTCATAACACGCTAAACTCCCAATAGCTATCAGTGATCGTAGCGGCTTCAAATTTTGCCACGAATACTATAAGGTTTTTATTCAAATTAATGAATGATCAAGGAGAAGGCTATGCGCCTAGATGAACCTAGAGTCGGTGCGAAGGAACGGGCAGAATGGGACGATGCCGACGAAGTAATAATGAGGCCTTTTGTAGACTCTGATAGCGATCACAACGTGTTTAAAACGTTATTGCGTCATCCCGGCTTGTTCAAGCGGTGGTTGGTTTTCGCCAATCATGTTCTTTTCAAATCTACTTTACCTTTGCGGGATAAAGAGTTGGTGATCTTGCGCGTGGGACACCGATGTCGATCAGGTTACGAGTGGGCGCAACATGAAGTGATTGGCAGAAAAGCGGGATTAGGCGATTCGGAGGTGCAAAGCGCTATTGAAGGACCGGCAATGGCAGGCCTAAATGACCTAGATCAATGCCTTCTCCAAGCTACTGACGAGTTGCTTGATGACGCCTTCATCAGCGACAGTACCTGGCGTAATTTATGTACGCATTTAAACCAAAAGCAGATAGTGGATCTGATATTCACAGTCGGCCAGTACAACTTGGTCTCTATGGCGTTGAATAGCCTCGGCGTTCAATTGGATGATGGCCTGTCTCCGGGAAAGTTTAGTCCAGAATAGTACCCTACGCCAAACAGAGTTAAGGTTAAAAACAAAAGTTGTTATAGATAAAGATAACGCTTTTTGTTGGTCAGTCACTTACGCTCTATACCTATCAACATCGACGTCCGGAGTGACTAGATGCTTGCCTGAGTCATAGGGTTAGTTAGTGGACGATGAAGTAGTGGGCTCGATCGCCGATGTAGACGACCGAGCGCTAGGTTTCTAACTGATTCGTTCTAAAATGACGACGGGTATTTGCCTATCACCAGCTTTTTCGGCGTAGTCATTGTACGGAGGGTAAAGTTCGGCGAGCTCGGCCCAAATTTTCGCTCTTTCGGCTCCTTCTGCAATGCGACACTCGGCCTGAAATTCATCGTCAATGACTTGCACGGTCACTTCGTCTTGCGCCATCAAGTTATGGTACCAGCCCGGATGCTTTGGATCGCCACCTTTTGACGCGATAACAACATGACTTCCATCGTGCTCCCCATAGATTAGGGGCATGATTGAAGTTTTCCCCGATTTTCTGCCTACGGTTGTTAGCAGAAGAGTGGGTATTGGCCCCTTGCCGCCTGCCGGCGCTGAATCCCACATATGTCCCGAATGTGGATCCGATAGGTATTGCTCACGGTGAGCTGCTATCCATCCTGTTTCGCTTGCCTCTTTTATTGGGTCGCTCATCTTATCTCCCTTTTATTAGGTTATTTTATATTGTTCACTCAATATTACCTTTTTTATTTAGTTAGCGCATTAGCGAATCAGAAAGATTTAGCCTATATTTTCTATTTAGGGTTTGCCGCGTTTACTGTCTACCGTTGAAATGGAGAGCAAGTATTTTGAAAAATCACCGATTGCCGTTAAGTGAAGAGTTCATTACCTATAAGAATGGAGACGCGTCAGTTATTAGCGGAGCTATACTAGTTGGAAGAACTCTTGACGCTGATCTGGATAGGACATGGGTGTTGAGACAGATCGAACGCTTAGCGACTGATACCACTGTCAGCGACGGAGTCACGCTTTTGGATGCTTTGCTCATATTATTACGGAACGCAGGCTTCCGCGGGGCATCCGATTATTATCAGTATTCGAACAGCAACATTGAAACTGTTTTAAAGACTTTTACTGGTATCCCCATTAGTCTTGCGGCAGTGCTAATGAGCTTAGCGGATGAATTAGGGTTAAGTAATGAGGGAATTAATTTCCCGGGACATTTTCTTGTTAATATTAATAAGCGGCTCGTTGACCCATTTACCATGAGGTTGGTTAGGGGATCTACTCTCAAAAATTGGCTAGAGCATATGTCAATATCGAGAGACGAAGCACTGCGTCGTGCGAGTCCCTGTCAGATAGTTACAAGAATGCTTAACAATCTCAAAGCCCTCGCGGTAACGCGCATGGATTTCTCTAAGGCGTTAGATTTTTCCGGATACCAGCTCCTTGTTGCTGACGATCTATTTTCGCTTTACCTTGAACGAGCTGAGTTATGGACAAAACTGGAAGTACCAACTATGGCAATCAAAGAGCTCGAGCATGCGCTCAGTTTAGCGCTAAATGACGAAGTAATTTCCACATTGAAAAAACAAATTGAGACTCTTTCCGGCACTTCTAGCAAATTACATTAAGCTTTATTTTTCGCCGCTTCAAAGAGGCTTCGAAAATTTTAAGGTCATCCGGTCGCTTTCCCCGATGGCCTCATATTTTGCTTTGTCGATTTCTCCTTTCGTGTAGTTAGGCGGCAAAGTCCAAACACCATCAGGATAGTCCTTTGTGTCCTTAGGGTTGGCATTTAGTTCAGACTTTTCACTTAATACGAATCCAGCTGCCGCGGCAATTTTTATCGCTTCGCTTTCAGCAAGGTAGCCTGTTTTAGCAGAGGCTAGTCCTGTCGTTTCAGGATTAGCCCTATGAGCTACGACTCCCAGCACTCCCCCGGGCCTTAGCGTTTTAAAGAATACTCTAAACATCTCATCCGCTATGTCATTGTTTACCCAATTATGCAGGTTACGGAAGCTTAGAATGAGATCTACGCTACCTTGCGGCGCTGGATTGATATGAGCTGGAGGCATAATACTGACTAACTTCACCTTGTCGTAGATTGCAGGATCGGCTGCAAGCTTTTCCTCGAATTTTTGAACTCCTTTAAGGAAGTAGGGAGTATCTTTATCACCAACATAGCTTGCGGCGTAGAAAGTTCCTTGTTCTCGCAGATAAGGTGCTAGTATTTCGGTATACCAACCGCCGCTGCCAGGCCAAATTTCCATTACGGTCATGTCAGACTTTATTCCAAAAAACTCTAGAGTCTCAACACTATGCCGTGGGCCATTGCGTTCTATATTTTCAGCAGACCTGTGTTCACCGTTAGCGGCCGAGGTCAGATCATCGGGAGAATTTGTTCCAGTATCACCGCATCCGATAACGAGAGCCAGTATAAACATCGTTGAAACAATTAATTTTGCATTCATAACCTTATTCCTTGGTGTATTGCTTTAGCGCAATATTATTAGTTTACTACTTTTTAGAAAATGGTGATGCCAGTATTTACATATCCTTGTTGATATAAAAAGTTGCTACAACTTTAGATGTAGTTAGAATGATTGGCAATGCTTAACTTTAATAAGTCTCAGCGAACCTCTGTGGGCGCGAGCAATATGGTGGCCACTTCGCAACCTTTAGCCGCTCAAGCGGGAGTAAAGGCCTTGCAGAAAGGCGGTAATGCTGTCGATGCAGCTATAGCTACTGCGATTACATTGACAGTAGTTGAGCCCACTGGAAATGGTATTGGTTCTGATGCGTTCGCTTTGGTTTGGGATGGCGAAAATCTTACTGGTTTAAATGGTTCGGGTCGCTCGCCGGCATCATGGGATCCACAATATTTTTCTCGTTATCGAAAGATGCCCCAATTCGGTTGGGACACGGTAACGGTTCCAGGCGCTGTCAGTTTATGGTGCGTTCTATCAAAGGCCTATGGGAGGTTACCGTTCGAGAGCTTATTTGACATGGCGATAGAGTACGCCTATCAAGGTTTTCAGGTTGGTTTTCGTACTGCCTACGATTGGCAACACGGTCCTACTGAGTGGTACAAAGATTTCGCCGAATTCGGCAGGCATTTTTTGCCACCACCGAAGGTGGGTGAGCGAGTTTTCAGGCACGAATTAGGCCAAACCTTGCAAGAGTTATCGGTGCATCCTGAATCCTTATACATCGGGAGCCTAGCTGAGAAAATTGAGCGTCAGGCGGTTAAAGATGGAGGGGCATTGAGGGTTTCAGATTTATCTGAACATCAAACTGACTGGGTGGTTCCTGTCAGTTGTAGTTATCGCAATACGATAGTCCATGAGATACCGCCAAACGGTCAAGGTTTGGCCGCACTAATAGCGTTAGGGATATTAGACACAAGAGAACCAGGTGCGCTTGACTCGGCTGACTCATATCATTTCCAAATCGAAGCCATGAAAATAGCATTACGTGCTGCAGCTGATCATATTTCTGACGCTGAGACTATGGAGGTTTCAGTTTCAGATTTGCTTGATAAAGATTCTCTTGCACGGGTAGCAAATGATATTGGTATTAGCGCTTCGATATTGCCGCCCGCCACTTTGCCTAGTAGTTTCGATACGGTTTACTTGAGTACCGCCGATGCTGGCGGGATGATGGTGTCATTTATACAATCGAATTATTTTGGATTTGGCTCGGGTATCGTAATCCCTGAGACTGGTATTGCGTTACAAAACAGAGGGTGGGGGTTCTCGCTAGAACCGGGACATCCCAATCAAGTTGGACCATCTAAAAAGCCATTTCACACGATAATTCCTGGATTTCTAACATGCGATGGGCAGGCTATGGCTAGTTTTGGGGTCATGGGTGGGCCCATGCAGGCCCAAGGGCACGTGCAAATGGTGACTAGATTAGTTGATCATAAGCAAAACCCTCAGGCCGCTAGTGACGCTCCAAGGTGGCAAGTCCTTGAAGATTATAGTATTTCGGTTGAGCCAGGTTTCCCTGAGGACATCGTCTCTAATCTAGAAAAAAGAGGACATAAAATTTCATATGCTTCTGATAGCTGGTCTTTTGGGGGGGCACAACTAATAATTAAGACCGATAATGGCTACATTGGTGGTTCCGACCATCGGAAAGAAGGCTGCGTCGCTGGGTTTTAGCGATGATAGCAACTCTAGGTGGAATCCCAGAATAATGTCATACTCACAAGATTGATTAACCTGATGGGGACTAAAAGAAATGACTCAACCACTTTATACAGTGCGCCAGGTTGCGTACGTAGTGAAAGATTTAGATGCGGCTTTAAAATATTGGACTGAGACTTTGAAGGTTGGCCCTTTTTATTTGGCTAAACACTGTCCTTTAGAAAATCAAGTTTACCGAGGTGGAGAGTCGCACGCGGATGTATCATTGGCATTAGGTAACTCCGGTGACGTACAAATAGAATTGATCTACTGTGAAGATGACTCTCCGTCGGTATATAAAGAATTTCTAGATGCTGGAAGAACTGGCGTGCATCATTTCGGCATGATGCCAGTCAATTTTGAAGAAACTTGTGCACACTATAAATCATTGGGGCACGAGGCAGCTTTTGAGTGCACTGTCGGTGGTTCCCCATTAGTTTACTTTGATACCGTCGATACGGTAGGCCATTTTATCGAGCTCTGGTCGAATTCAGACGTTTACAAAGATCTTTTTATGATGGTCGAAGATGCTGCTAAGGGCTGGGATGGTAAGGATCCTGTTAGAGTTCTAGATGTCTGATCAATTAGTAAAAGTTGCGAAGCATAGCGATCATGTCGTACTGATCACTATGAATCGCTTGGAAAGACATCATGCCTTGAATCACGAACTTGCAACAAGGCTAGTGGAGGCTCTGGAGGACTGCGAAAACGATCCTGATGTTTCCGCAGTTGTACTGACCGGTGCAGGTGAAAAAGCGTTTTGTGCCGGACAGGATATGGTTGAGCAAAGTGGTATAGGACGGGAGGAGGGTGTTCCAAAATCGATAGCTGCTTATATTGCGATCGAACGGTTCGCCAATTCGCCGCTTCCGATTATCGCTGCAATAAATGGCTACTGCTATGGGGGCGGTGCTGCGCTGGCAATTTCTTGTGACATACGGTTAGCATCTGAGTTGGCTACTTTTAGATTGCCAGGCGCTGAATATGGACTTGTCGTTGGTGCTGCGGCTTTTCCGCGTTTAGTTGGGGCAGCACGTGCCAAGGAACTCATTTTTACAGCAAAAAAATTCAATGCGTTAGAAGCTGAGAGGTGGGGATTTGTAAATTCCTTATTTTCTCCAGATTACCTTCTAGCAGAGGCACTGAGTATGGCGGAGATGATTAGCGAAAACTCTGCAACTGCAGTGCAAGAGTCGAAACGTGTGATTGACACGGCGACCCTAGACCAAGTGGCGTTAGGATTAGAGGATGAAATAAACGCGAGATTACGTGGTTCAGAAGACCAAGTATCCAGGTTCAATAAAGCAACCAAGCGCGTTACCGGGAAATCTTGAGCGTGAATGATTTATAGGTGAACTAGACAATCTCTTAGTCGCAGAAATTTCCTCTTGATTATAGGTTGTGTGCCTATTACGATTCCATATGGAGATAGTTGTTTAATGCCGGCGTGAGTCGCATGCAGAGGTGATAATTCGATATGGTCGAAATTGTGAGAAATGCGAAATTTTCTATAGGCGGAGTAGTGCGACATAGGCTGCATCCCTTTAGGGGAGTCATTTATGATGTTGATCCTACATTTAGTAATAGCGAAGAGTGGTGGTTATCTATTCCTGAAGAGTTACGACCCAAAAAAGATCAGCCTTTTTATCATTTGTTGGCCGAGAACGAAGAGAGTAGTTACGTTGCTTATGTGTCTGAACAAAATTTGTTGGAAGACCAGACCGGTGAACCAGTAAATCATCCTGAGATTGAAAGTTATTTTCGTGACTTTTCAGATGGGTATTATCATCTCAGGCAGGATGGTAGTCATTAGCTAAAGATCTTCAGTCGTCTTTCTTTGATCTCTGGTCCTTACGATACCTTTTGGTGAGTGTTGATGGTGAAGCTGGCAAGGATCGCACGGAAGGTAAACCTAAACCATATTTGAGCGCGAGTGTTCTAAGGAGTAGGGCGCTTGATACTGTCGCTGCAATCTGAATCTCCGAGTTAATTCCAAAATTGCCCAGTAGGACATAGATTAACCCACCCAAGAGTGCCGCTGAGGCGTAAAGGTCATGGGTGAAAATGGATGGAATCTCGTTCACAAGAAGATCTCTGATCACGCCGCCGCCGCAGGCAGTGAGTATGGACATTATCACTATTGTCATTGGCACGGCGCCAAGCCGATCAGCCTGAGCTGCGCCTATTGCGCAAAACACCGCTAGCCCCACAGCGTCGGCGGCAAGAACATAATCCCAACGTTTCGCTATCTTTGGCGCTGCTATAAATACTAATAGAGCACCCAAAGTACATATAATGATATAGCTCTCATTTACCAATGCGAGGGGAGGAGTTTGCCCAAGCAGTAGATCCCTGATCAAACCTCCCCCGATACCAGTCGCTATCGACAGTGCGATGACCCCTAGGATATCCATTTCATACCGTACAGCTCTGAATGCGCCTGAGATAGCAAACGCCAAAGTACCAAACAAGTCGAGAATTAAAAGCATTTAAATCAGTAGTCTCATCGCAAAGCCTTATGTATATTACTAGTCTCTTCGAAAAAAGGTGTCGTCAGATGGAACCAGATAAGATTGTAACCGCTTTTTGTGAAACACTTAATAACAGTTTAGAGGAAAGTCTCGCATATATTTCCGATGATTGTGTGTATCAAAATATGCCATTCCCGGCGGTGATTGGTCCTCAAGGAGTTTTAGAGACGTTGCAAGGTTTTTTTGAAATTACTGGACAAGTGAGAATCGAGACAATTAAACAATGCAGCGTGGGCAATTTTGTAATGAACGAACGTATTGATTACTTTGAGCCGCCTAAAGGTAAAGCATTCGGATTACCGGTTGCCGGAGCATTCGAGATATCAAATGGCAAGATAATAGCGTGGAGAGATTACTTTTGTATGCGACAATTTAGCGAAGGAACGGGACTCAATCTCTAAAAACATTCTCCAAGAGCCGGAGGCTCCTGGTTTTTAAAGGAGAGACTTCTTGCTATTGTCGAATAAGTCCTATGTTTTTGGCAGCTTTGGTTCCTTGGGTTCAATAACACCTTCAGCTTTTACCCAAGCACCAAATCCTCCAGCCATGTGAGCTACCGGAGATAATCCCATATTGTGCACTGCCTGAGCGGCCAACGCTGAGCGCATTCCGCCTGCGCAAAAGAAAATAAATTTTTTACCACTAGCAAACTCTTCCCGATGGTAAGGACTGTTAGGGTCTACCCAGAACTCCAGCATTCCCCTGGGCGCGTGTGTGGCTCCCGGTATAGCGCCGTCACGCCAGAGTTCGCGGATATCCCTGATATCGACCAATTGTACGTCATCATCGCTAGACACTCTCATGACTTCTTGTACGGACATTGTTTCTATAACATTTTCAGCTTCTTCGCAAAGTTCTTTAATACCTTTGGTGATCATAATTTTTTTGATTCCTTAATCCGCTGTTAACATTCTGCATAGCTAGATTACCCATTTTTAAAATAACCTCACCATAAATTAATACCCAAACATGATAGTATCTCGCCTATTTCGTGTCACTACCTTCGATAAATTAAGTTCTACATTTTTTGTGTAGCGAGGATAGAAGAACACTTTTTCACGAGGGTCTTAACTTGAAAATTTCAAACAGTATGGTGACATCCTGTGTAATGCTTACTACAGTTATGCTGCTTTGGTCTTTGGGCATAATCGTCGCTAAAGGTGTATCCGAGCTGGTGAATCCAATCGGTTTTTCATTCTGGCGTTGGATAGTGGCGGCAGCCGTACTAACCCCATTTGTATTTTCACAGTTTGTTAATCAGAGGAGAGTCATTTTACAAAAATGGCCCTACTATTTTTTATTAGGACTGTTCATGGCTGGCGGTAGTACTATGTTGATGTGGTCGGTTCAATATACATCGGCTACGAATGTCGCCCTTTTTAGCGCAAGTCAACCGATGGTCACCGCATTAATGACTTGGGTTATTTTAAAGGATGCACCTACTCGATTGCAGTTATCGGGAATGATTGCGGCATTAATAGGGATTGTTGTGATGGCAACACGCATGGATATTAGAGTTCTTCTGGACTTGACCTTTAACCTCGGCGATTTGTTCGTGTTAGTCGCCGTAATATTTTACTCATTATATTCGGTTAACCTTCACCGCTGGTTTGCTGATGTACCGCCTTTCCTCATGATGTATCTAACAGTTCTCGGAGGAATCGTTATTTTAATCCCATTTTATGGCTATGAACTGCAATCACTTGGGAGTTTTCATCCAAGTATTAAAGTTTGTTTCGCTATTGCTTTCATGGCAACGATCCCTACTATTGTCGCAACTACCATGTGGAACGTTAGCGTAGGTGTGGTTGGTGCTAACCGGGCATCAATATTCTTGAGTTTGTTGCCCCTTTTCGGGATAGGCTTGGCAGTTTCCTTTTTGGGTGAGGCGCTGCTGAATTATCATTTTGTCGGCGCTTTTCTGATCTGTGCTGGGATCGTTGCTGTAGTCTGGCCTCAAGATGGCCTATAAGCTAACCCGAGAGACCACCGTTTACATAGATGACTTGCCCGGTTACATAGCTGGACACATCTGACACTAGCATTGCTACCATGTTAGCAATTTCCTCAGGTTCACCAGCTCGTTTCATCGGCACCATGTCCAGGAATGCTTTTGTTTTCTCAGGACCCATTTCATCAAGCAACCCTTGTAACATCTTGGTGTTGATTGGTCCAGGGGCTATCGCGTTGACTCGGATTCCATTGGACGCTTCTTCTTTTGCTAAGATTATTGTCAGTGCTTCTAAGCCAGCTTTCGATACAGCGTAGGCTCCAAATGTTGGTGCTAAGCGTTTAGTAATGTTGGAGGATAGATTGACAATGTTACCTCCACCTCGTTGGCGCATCAGTGGAACAACTTTGCGAGTGATGTCAAATACGCTATTAAGATTGACGTTTAGCATTTCTTTCCAGTCCTCTGGATCGGTATCGGCAATAAGGCTCTTATTTGACGAGATTGCCGCATTATTGACTAGAACGTCGATTTTGCCCCAAGTGCTTAGAGCAGTTTCCACTACTGTATCGACAGACTCTTGCTTGGTCAGATCCGCCTTAATACAGACGCACTCACCGCCTGAGCGTCGAATTTCTTGAGTGGTATCGATTGCAGAGGATTCGTCACTTTTATAGGTTAATATAGTCTTGTAACCATCCGCAGACATTCTTAGTGCGATAGCTTTGCCAATACCACGAGTACCTCCTGTTACAATGCACGTAGGTGTGTCTTGCGCCACGGACTAGCTCCCTTTTATTTGATTATATAGTCTAACTTTTTTCCTTTGATGTTGTTAGTGATAGTAGAAGTATCGCGCCTATAACCAAGGTTGCTGATCCTAGACAAAGGTACGCGGCTTGAAAAGAATCGGTTAGTGTTACGATTAGACCAAAAGTCGGAGGCCCTACCACTACTCCGAAAAATGTAATAAATAAGCCTCCGCCAGTGGCCCGTGATACGTCTTTGTCTTCTACAGTTCGTGTGATTTCTGCTAGATAGATTCCGTTCCATGCAGCACCGGTAGCGCCAAAGCACGCACACAAACCGAAAATTTCATAAGTCGACCAGTCAGAGTCTACAAATCCAGTTAAAATTGTAATACCCGCCATTACGAAAGCTAGTAGAATAATGAGTGCGTTACTTCGGCCTGTTGCGTCCGCGACTATTCCCCACAATATTCGACCTACAACCGCCGAAATACCAACAATTGCTAAAGCCAGCCCAGCTCGTTGAGTTACCCAGCCTAAATCGGTTTCAAGAAATGTCACTAAGAAATAAATATAACATTGCTGTGTCGCCGAGAAAAAAAATGTGGCGATGGCTATCAGTTTCAATTTCGGATGCGTTAAAACTAATTTCAAAGAACTAAGAAAATTACCCTTGAATAAATTTGCCTTGGGTTCTAAGTTGGTATCGAATTCACGTCGCCATTTCTGTAATCCTACGCCGAGCGTCACGACGAACAACGCTAAAACTACCATTGAAGTCTGCCAATTAAATCGTACTAGAAGCCAAGGCACCAACAGACCGGCGAGTATCCCTCCAAGCGGGACTCCTGTCTGCTTAACCGAGAATCCTAGTGACAAATATTGCGGCGGCACATGACGGGCAAGCAGTTGACTACTAGCTGGAGTCGCAGGTCCGTAACCTAAACCACAAATAAATGCAGAAATTAAGAACCAAATCCAGTGATTGCCGAGGCATATTAGTAGACCCAAAGCACATATACACATAATACTTTGACTGATCCGTATGGGACCGTATCTTCGGACAAAGCCTCCCGAGAGGAGAGAGCCAATCATAGCCCCGATATAGCTAATAGAGGCGTAGATACCTATAGTTGTGACATCTAATTCTAGCTCTCTGGCAAGAGTTGGAGCCATCACTGAGACAGTGAGAGAAATCATAGTAACTAAGGCTTGAATTGCTGTGGTGGAGGCGAGCGAGATGAATAGATTTCTAGCGGCATTTGTTAACATAAGATTCGTAAAGCCTGGGTTTATATCGACTTTATCTCTGAAAGGCGAAAATTACAGTTCTGAGGGGATTATTTGTAGGAATGATATCAGATTAATGCTGCGGATTGACAAATGGTTAGTAGGACTAAATATTACAAAAATTTTTGTAAATTAATTAATATTGTAATATATTAGTTGAAGATGACAACCAGACGGAGACGAGAGAATGGATCAAAACTCTGTTTCGAATGATCAGGCTAGATTTGACCAAATAATAGATGCGGAAGAAAAAATTGAACCACGAGATTGGATGCCTGAAAAGTATCGTTTAAACCTTATCAGACAGATATCACAGCATGCACATTCAGAAGTGGTCGGGCAGCTACCTGAGGGGAATTGGATCGGCCGAGCACCGACATTACGCAGGAAAGCTACGCTTCTAGCAAAGGTTCAAGATGAGGCGGGACATGGCTTGTATCTTTATAGTGCTGCTGAGACGTTAGGTGAATCCCGAGAAAAAATGATGGATGATTTACTTAGTGGAAAAGCCAAGTACGCTACTATTTTCAATTATCCTACTCTAACCTGGGCAGATGTAGGGGCGATCGGTTGGCTCGTAGATGGTGCAGCTATAGTAAATCAGATCTCATTGTGTCAAACCTCTTACGGTCCGTATGCTAGGGCAATGGTTCGAATTTGTAAGGAGGAAAGTTTTCATATGCGCCAAGGCTTTGAGATAATGCAGGTACTCTCAAATGGTTCACATGCCCAAAAATCTATGGCACAGGATGCGCTAAATAGATGGTGGTGGCCAACCCTTATGATGTTTGGACCCCATGACAGTGATTCTGCTCATAGTCAGCAGTCTATGAAATGGAAGATAAAACGCCAATCAAATGATGAGCTAAGACAAAAATTTGTTGACCAAACAGTTGAGCAGGCTAAACATCTCGGCCTGACGATCCCCGATGAAGATCTGAAATGGAATTCGGAGCGATCTCATTACGAATTTGGAGCTATTGATTGGGATGAATTTCAGCGTGTCGTTAAAGGCGGTGGTCTCTGCAATAGGGGCCGACTCCACGCTCGACGTAGAGCTGATGAAGAAGGTGGCTGGGTCAGAGACGCCCTGATAGCTTATGAAGAAAAGAGATGTAAGAAGGACACAGGAGAGGCAGCATGAATTTACTGCCACTCTGGGAAGTTTTCATCCGAACTCGACGCGGACTTGATCATAAGCATATTGGCAGTCTGCATGCCGCGGACGGAGCTCAGGCACTGCAGGCTGCTAGAGATACCTATACGCGGCGGCAAGAGGGGGTAAGTATCTGGGTAGTTGAGGCATCTAAAATTCACGCTAGCCAGTTTGAAGATAATGCTTCTTTTTTTGAGCCAGCTGAAGATAAGGTTTATAGACATCCGACATTTTATGATGTCCCCGACGAACTAAATCTCTGATGGACAAACACTTTCAATATGTCTTAAGGATGGGTGATAACGCTCTCATTTTAGGTCAAAGGATGTCTGAATGGTGCGGGCATAGTCCGTTCTTGGAAGAAGATATTGCTATGGCTAATTGCGCACTTGACCACGTTGGTAGGGCGCGCATGCTTCTAACGCATGCGGGTACTCTTGAAGAGAAAGGTAGGACAGAAGACGACCTAGCGTTTCTACGTGACGAACGTGAAATTTTTAACTTCCTCATATGCGAGTTACCGATAGGGGATTATGCGTTTACCTTGATGCGACAGTATCTGGTGGATGTCTATCATTTTCATTTATATAGCGGGCTAGAAAAATCGTCTGATAGCATGTTGGCATCAATCGCTGCAAAAGCAATAAAAGAAACGACTTACCATGTTAGAAGAAGCGGTGATTGGATCATTAAACTAGGTGATGGGAGTGACGAAAGTCGTCAAAGAATGCAAGATGCTCTCGATGAACTCTGGGGCTATACGGGCGAACTTTTCGCTGCAGATGAGGTAGATGATTATGCTTCCTGTAAAGGGATAGGGCCTGATCCGCATGCGCTACGGTCAGATTGGGAGCGCGACGTGTTCGATAAATTACGTACAGCGACATTGTCTATACCGGAAGAAGTCTGGCAGATTAGTGGTGGTCGTGAAGGTGTTCATACTGAGACAATGGGGGCTTTACTAGCTGAGATGCAATTTCTTCAGAGAAGCTATCCGGGACTTAATTGGTGATAAACATTGTCATTAACTAGTCAACAGCGAAACCAAATGTCAGATAGGGAGATCCTTCAACTATTAGAATCTGTTCACGACCCTGAGATTCCTTCACTTAGTATAGAGGATCTAGGTGTTTTGAGGAGTGCCCGTGCTAGTGACGATACAGTGGAAGTAGTTATTACCCCTACTTATAGCGGATGTCCCGCAATGGATGTTATAGAAGCTGATATAAAAAAATGCCTGACGTCGAATGGATTTCGAAATGTACTTGTGATCACCCAGCTAGCGCCGGCATGGACTACTGAGTGGCTAACTGAGAAAGGACGCGAGATACTTAAAAAATCTGGGATAGCACCACCAAGTAGGTGTGGTAGCGTGAGTTTTTCCGAAAATAGGATTATTGAATGCCCGATGTGTGACTCGAAATCCGTTGAACTTTTAAGCCAGTTTGGTACTACTGCATGTAAAGCACTGTATCGGTGCCAAACATGTTTAGAGCCGTTCGATTACTTCAAATGTCACTAGCAAATTTCTACAAGCTCTCTATAGAAGAGTTGAGTAAGGAAACCGCCGACGCGGTAAAAATAAGTTTTAAAATCCCCACAGAGCTAGGTAATAATTTCACGTATCTTCCTGGTCAATACTTAACCTTACGAACAAGTAGAAATGGGGAAGAACTTAGACGTTGTTACTCTATCTGTAGCTCCCCCGGAGAAGAACTAATTAGTATTGCTGTAAAAAAAGTTGCCGGAGGCCGGTTTTCTATTTGGGCAAATGAACAGCTGAGCGTGGGTGACGAGCTCGAGGTTATGCCACCA
>CACEAA010000012.1 GCA_902557415.1 uncultured Pseudomonadota bacterium
CCTACTCTGTTTTCATCGTCGCTAACGCCAAACCGATACTTTTTAACACCGAGATATTTCTCCAACGATTTCTCAGAAATAGTAACAGCTTTGGAAGAAGGCTTAGTAAGTAGACCACGTACAACTTTTCGACAAATATTAGCTATTTGCCTTTCTAAGTTGCGCACCCCTGCCTCGCGAGAATAAAATCGAATAATTCCTCTAATGGCAGAATCCAAAAACTTGATTTCTTTGGACTTTAACCCCGCATTACCTATTTGCTTTGGAACCAGGTATTTAAGAGCGATGCTAACTTTCTCGTCTTCAGTGTAGCCGGAAATATTTACTACTTCCATCCGATCTAATAATGGAGATGGGATATTCATACTATTTGCGGTAGTTACAAACATAACTTCGGAGAGATCGTAATCTACTTCCAAATAATGATCACCAAATGCGCTATTTTGCTCGGGATCCAGCACCTCAAGTAACGCTGAACCTGGATCGCCCCTAAAATCCATTGCCATTTTATCTATTTCGTCGAATAAAAAGAGCGGGTTTTTTGTTTTGACCTTGGACATGTTTTGAATAACCTTTCCGGGCATTGCACCCACATATGTCCTTCTATGTCCCCGTATTTCCGCCTCATCTCGAACACCCCCTAGGGACATTCGAACAAATTTACGATTAGTCGCGCGCGCAATTGAACGTCCTAACGAGGTTTTTCCTACACCGGGCGGTCCCACGAGACATAGTATCGGACCTTTCATTGTCTTTACTCGTTTTTGAACAGCTAAATATTCAAGAATGCGTTCTTTTACTTTCTCTAACCCATAATGATCTTCTTCGAGAATGGCCTCAGCTTCAACTAGCTCTTTACTAATCTTCGATCTTTTCTTCCAAGGAACCGATATTATCCAATCTATATAGTTCCTGACTACTGTCGCTTCAGCGGACATCGGGGACATCATACGGAGCTTTTTCAACTCTCCCTCAGCCTTTTCTTTGACATCCTTCGGCATACCTGAAGCATCAATTTTCTTAGCAAGTTCATCAAACTCGCTCACGCCTTCGTCGGTTTCACCTAGCTCGTTTTGTATAGCTTTCATTTGCTCATTCAGGTAATACTCTCTCTGGCTTTTCTCCATTTGCTTCTTAACGCGTCCACGCAGCCGTTTTTCAACTTCCAATAAGTCTATCTCGGCCTCCATTAACCCAATCAAATACTCCAATCGCTCCGACAAAGAGAACATTTCAAGGACTGTTTGCTTATCGGCAACCTTAATCCCCATGTGTGCGGCTATCGTATCTCCTAAACGCGAGGGGTCATCAATACTAGAAAGAGAAGAAATAATTTCAGGTGGAATTTTCTTGTTTAATTTAGAATACTGATCAAACTGAGCCATGAGAGATCTAGAAAGCGCTTCACACTCTTCATCGCTTGGAAAAACGACCTCTACCCTAGATACCATCGCTGAATATATATCATCAGAATTAACAAAATTTTCAATTTCGGCGCGATAAACACCTTCAACTAAAACTTTAACTGTGCCATCGGGTAACTTTAATAATTGCAATATATTTGAAACTGTACCCATTGCGTGGATATCATCTACTGCAGGCGCGTCCTCGCCGGCATCCTTCTGGGCGACCAAAAACACTTGCTTATCGTCTTCCATCGCGCGCTCCAAGGACTCTATCGACTTTTCACGACCGACGAACAAAGGAATAACCATATGCGGGTATACAACCACATCTCGCAAGGGTAATACCGCAAACTGTTCACTCATACTGCCAATCTCCTCGAGTACTATTTTAAGTACCCAAAATTTAGTTACCTAGAATGCCAGCAACGCAACCCATCACACCATAGCTACGCTAAAGAATTAATGGCTACAAAACTGCCTAATCGGAAGCCGCCTTCGAGACATCCGAATTCTCATATATCACCAACGGATTTCCTTCGCCCTTTATTGCGCTCTCATCCACTACAACTTTCACTGCATTTTCAAGTGACGGTAATTCATACATGGTATCTAAAAGATTTTTTTCAAGTATCGAGCGCAATCCGCGCGCACCGCTCTTTCTTTCAAGTGCTCGTTCAGCGACAGCTTTAAGAGCATCATCTCGAAATTCGAGCTCACAAGACTCCATTTCGAACAGTTTAGCGTATTGCTTAGTCAAAGAATTTTTAGGCTCTACGAGTATCTGAACTAATTGTTCAACATCGAGTTCATCCAACACAGCTAGCACAGGTAACCGTCCAACAAACTCAGGGATTAAACCGTATTTTACTAGATCCTCAGGTTCGATCTGCCCAAATAACTCTGATGACGTTTTCTTTTCGGCTTCACCTTTTACCTCCGCAGAAAAGCCCATCCCGCTTTTTTCAGATCGCTCTCTTACAACTCGGTCAAGACCTGCGAATGCGCCACCACATATAAACAAGATATTGCTCGTATCAACTTGTAGAAATTCTTGCTGCGGATGCTTTCTACCACCTTGAGGAGGGACTGAGGCGATAGTACCTTCGATTAATTTGAGAAGAGCTTGCTGCACACCCTCTCCTGAAACATCTCTTGTAATAGACGGGTTGTCTGACTTCCGAGAAATCTTATCAATCTCATCAATATAAACTATTCCAGTTTGTGCCTTCTCCACATCATAGTCACATTTCTGTAACAGCTTCTGAATAATATTTTCAACATCTTCGCCGACATAGCCCGCTTCAGTTAACGTCGTTGCATCAGCTATAGTAAATGGCACATTGAGCAATCTCGCCAAAGTCTCTGCAAGTAAAGTCTTACCACTTCCAGTGGGCCCAATCAGCAACACGTTACTTTTCGCAAGCTCAATATCAGTTTGTTTAACCCTGGAGTCTAGCCTTTTGTAGTGATTATAAACTGCGACAGATAAGATCTTTTTCGCATCCTGCTGACCAATAACATAGTCATCTAAATTTTCTTTTATCTCAGCAGGAATGGGAAGCTTACCACCATCCTTACTCGACGCCTTCTCTTGAATCTCTTCGCGTATAATATCGTTGCAAAGCTCAACACATTCGTCACAGATAAATACTGACGGACCTGCGATTAACTTTTTTACTTCGTGCTGACTTTTTCCACAAAACGAACAATAAAGAAGCTTATCAGTTTCTGTCTTACTCTCGTCACCATCACTCATTACTTACACCACCTCTTTAGAATTATCGCGCGATAGTAATACTTCATCTATCAAACCGTAGTCTCGGGCTTCATCGCCACTCATGAAGCGGTCGCGATCGGTATCGGCCTCAATTTTTTCTAGTGGCTGGCCCGTGTGATTTACTAAAATATCATTCAGCCGTTCTCTCGCCTTCAGAATTTCTTTAGCGTGGATATCAAAATCAGAGGCTTGCCCTTGGAATCCACCAAGTGGCTGATGAATCATCATTCTGGAATGGGTTAAACAGTAGCGTTTTTTTGCCGCACCTCCAGCAAGCAAAAGCGCACCCATACTTGCAGCTTGTCCGATGCACATCGTGCTGACATCCGGCTTAATAAATTGCATCGTGTCATAAATTGCTAGACCCGCCGAAACCGAACCACCAGGCGAATTGATGTAAAGATGTATATCTTTGTCCGGATTTTCAGATTCAAGGAAGAGAAGCTGAGCTACCAACACATTAGAAACATAATCTTCAACCGGACCCACCAAAAATATGACCCTCTCCTTGAGCAGTCGCGAATAGATGTCATATGCTCGCTCACCCCTGGCGCTCTGCTCCACAACCATGGGAACTAAGTTCAAACCCCTCGGACCGCTACTATCAGAAAAATCAGAAAGTTCTATAGCCATTAAATATTGCCTCTTCTTATTTTGTAGTCTGCACCGGATTCATAAGTGCGTCAAACGAGATGGTTTCATTAACTACCTCAGCCTGAGACGCGAGCCAATCGACCACTACTTCTTCTAAGCATGCTCCCTCGATTTGCTTCATGTGCTCCGGATTTTCATAATACCACTTAGTAACTGCCTCAGAGTCTTCATATCCCGCCGACATGTTTTCTATCATCTCTTTGACTTTATCCGGTTCAGCTTTCAGCTCTTGCCGTTTAATGATTTCAGCCATCAAGAGGCCCATTTTAACGCTACCAGATGCTCTTTCTCGGACAAGCTGATTAAACTCCTCTGATTCTTCTCCAGGGTTTAGCCCTCGCATCATCATATCTTGCGCCATTTGCTGCTTCTGACGCCCCATTTCATCCAAGATTAGCGCCTCTGGTACATCGAAGGTATTGACTTCCATCACTTTTTCCATGACTTCATTACGAAACTTTACTGCTTCCGCTTTTTTGCTTTCCTTCTCCATATTTTCCCGAACTTGCTTCCTAAAAGCCTCCTCTCCCCCCTCTTTTACGCCAAATTTTTCAAAAAAGACTTCATCCAATGCAGGAAGCTCACTTTCCGAGATTTTTTTGATTTCGATTTCAAAAGTTACATCTTTTCCTGCCAAAGGCTTATTTTGATATTCGTCAGGAAACTTCAGATTTAAAACAGGCTTGTCACCTTTGGATTGTCCCATTAATCCGGCCTCAAAGCCCTCAATCATAGTCCCAGAGCCTAGCGATACTTCGAAGTCTGATCCAGTGCCTCCCTCAAAAACTTCACCGTCAATAGAGCCTTTAAAATCGATTGCCAATTGATCACCATCCTGAGAAGCTCGATCGACCTCACTCCATACCTTATGATGGTCCCGCAACTGGCTTATTACTGTTTCTAAATCACTATCTTCAATCTCACATGACGCTTTTGTAATCTTGATTCCATTGAGCTCAGCGGGCTCTATTACTGGAAACACCTCAAACAAGGCGCAATATTTCAAGCCTTGTCCCTTTGTCGCGGCGACTTCATCGATTTTTGGTTGACCTGCAGGCCGCAAATCCTCTTTTCCAAGAGCTTCACTAAAACTGCTTTGCAGTAATTCGCTTACTACCTCATCGCGCGCCTGGGCGCCAAAGCGTTGAGTCACAACTGACATCGGTACTTTACCCTTTCGAAAACCATCCACCTTTACAGTTCTCACGAGTTCATCAAGTCTCGACTTAACCTTATCTACTATTGCCTCCTCAGGAACCGTTACAGTTAGTCGGCGCTCTAAAGCGGATGTATTTTCTAAAGAAATTTGCATTGCTACTTTGCTCAAAGTTCGTTCAATAATTACGTTACCGCATGCAATAGATGGTGCGAAAGGAGAGACTCGAACTCTCACGGGTTACCCCACTGGTACCTAAAACCAGCGCGTCTACCAATTCCGCCACTCTCGCGTTATCTACTGTATCAGCAACAAAAATAGTGCCTGTTCTTTTGAAATTGCACCAAAAAGGTTTTCAATAGATCCTTTTTGGTACTCATCAAAAAATCTCACGTCGCCCAGCGCTCTGCCATTATTATATGGTTATGGGTACAGTCTTAACACCCCCCTCCGAAAAAAAATTTACCTATAAAATAGGGGTTTATTCCATTTCCTGCTAAATTTCGTTACGTTATATTCTTGGTAACATAAATCAAGCTAGCAGGAGCAACAATCGTGACAACACCATATGACGAAAAAAAACTTGAACAATTACAAGGCCGCGTAATGGGGAATGCTGCCGGAGCTGTCGGTTTACTAATGGCTTACATAGGCGATCAGACTGGTATATATCGGGTGATGGAGGAGCTTGGCCCTAGCACAAATGAGATATTAGCAAAAAAAGCTAATGTCGACGCTCGGTATCTTAGAGAATGGCTGTCGTCAAATGCCTCTATGGGCTATATCGAATATAATGCTGACACGGACACTTTTCATTTAACTCCCGAACAAGCAGCGATTTTTGCCAGGGAAGGAGAGCCGACCTGTATGCAAGGTTTTTTTCAAGCAGTGGTCGGGCAATATGCAACTCATGATAAGGCAATCGACATATTCAAATCAGGTGAAGGGCGACCTTGGGAAGATCATCATTCTTGCTGTTTTTGCGGGACAGATAGGTTTTTCCGCCCAGGTTACGCGTCTTTCCTAATCTCCGAATGGATACCTTCACTGGAAGGAGTGGAGGATATCCTTATATCAGGAGGTAAAATTGCCGACATAGGTTGTGGATTAGGCGCGTCGTCATTGCTAATGGGCGAAGCGTATCCGCAGTCGCAAATTCACGGCTTTGATTTCCATGGTACTTCCATCGAGTCCGCTCGAAATGAAGCCAATGAGAAGGGAATCAAAAATGTCTCATTTGAGCAAGTGCTCGCCAAAGAATTCCCAGGAAATGACTACGATTTGGTATGTATTTTCGATGCACTGCACGATATGGGCGATCCCGTGGGAGCAGCAAAGCATATAAAAAACTCACTTAAACCGGGAGGGACGTTTATGGTAGTTGAACCGAATGCCGCAGACAGCCTAAAAGAAAACATGAGTCTTTTTTCTGGGATAATGTATGGTTTCTCCACAACAATTTGTGTACCGGTGTCTCGTTCACAAGAAGTGGGTCTATGCTTAGGGGCTCAGGCTGGCGAAAAGCGTATCTCAGACGTCCTGCGAGAGGCAGGGTTTTCTAAAATAAATCGAGTCGCGGAGACACCTACCAATATGGTTCTACAAGCGATAGCATGAGTACCAAAATGCTCGTACTAGTGGCAATCTGTAGAGAGAAAAAATGGAAGAAGCGTTAATCGAGTTTATTCTTCTCGGTACCATTGGCCTATTGGCGATCATCGGGTATATCTTGATTCGAAGGACACAAGCTATAGGGGTTGATGCCAACCTGCAGAAGCACGATGAGCTAGTAAACGAGATAGATCGCCTGCATACAGAAATAGAGAGGCACATCTCAGAAAATGGAATCCTCAGTCAGGAAAATGTCCGTCTTCAGACGCAAATTGAGGAGAAACAAAAAGCTAACGAAGAAAAAGTCCAGCTGCTAGAGCAATCTGAGGTTCGTCTTAAAAAAGAATTTGAAAATTTAGCGAACAAAATTTTTGAGGAAAAAGGAAAAAGCTTCTCGAATTCCAGCCAGTCCTCGTTGGATGCAATGCTCAGACCTTTTAAAGACCAGATAGACGGCTTCCAAAAAAGGGTCAATGAAGTCCATATGGAGGCGATCAAGGGAAACACTAACCTAGTTTCGGAGATAAAAAAGTATGCGGAAGTGGGGACTGCTCTAAGTGAAGATGCAAAAAATTTAACTGCCGCCCTGAAAGGTGACTCTCAATATCGAGGGGCATGGGGCGAAGCGCAGCTTGAAAGAACTTTGCAAATGAGTGGGTTAGTCGAGGTCACCCACTATACAAAACAAGATAGCTTCAGCTCCGGCGGAGGAGCAAAAAAGCAAACAGACTTTATTATCTATCTACCAAATGGCGGGGGATTTATTATAGATAGTAAAATGACCCTACTTGACTATGACAGAGCTATTTCAGCAAAAAGTGATGAAGAGGCTATGGTCGCAATGACTGCCCATGTGACTGCGGTAAAAAAATATATAAATGATCTTTCAAGAAAAGATTATCCGAGTATAGCCAATGTCCAAAGCCCTGATTTCACATTTCTATTTATGCCTATTGAACCAGCATTCATCGAAGCACTGAAACATGACAAGGGGCTGTTTAGCTACGGATACGAAAAAAATGTCATCCTAGTATCACATACTACTTTAATTCCTATTCTGCGAGTTATTTCAGCCGTATGGACTCTATACAGTACCAGTAACCATGCCACCGAACTCGGCGATAAAGCCATGGAAATATATAACTCCGTTTGTGAAGTCAGTAATCGAACAGATAAGCTTGGCAATTCGTTAAAAGCTGCTGGCAACCATTGGAATAGTTTGAGGACTGCCCTAATCGGTAATCAGGGATTAGCTGGAAAGATCGAAAGATTCGCAACCCTATCTACCAAAACTAAAAGCGAGATGGTGAATATGGAGCATATACAAATCGGCGATGACGATGCGCGCTTACAATTAAAAGCCAAGACGACGCTTCACGAAGATTTTGAGTGTGCGTCTGATGAAGATGGCGAATAACAACACACTTCAAAACGTTTAGTTGCATAAACTATGCTTATCGATATACTTGCCTATGAAAAAAACAAGGCTAGATCCAACACGCCATCAGTCCAAAGGAAACAAAGATGATCACGGTGATTCACGAACATAAAACTCTAAATATTGACGCGCAAATAAAAGAAGATAATCTTTGGTTAAGTATTAAGGATGTGGAACAAAAGCTAGGCTGGACCATGAAGTCGGAAGGATTGTGTCAGGACGATCAATGCATCCCATACCCCAGTGATATGGAAGACGAGTTTTTGAATAAAGACCATATAAATGTCTCAAAATTTTGGGGTCTTATGGGAAAACATGTTTTACACGACGAAATGAAAGAAACGTGGTTGCTAGGAGCAGGACATAAAGAGAGGTCGGCAAAGCTCGCTTCTCTCGATGCTCCAGACTTTAGTTTGCCAGATATCGACGGGCAATTTCATTCGCTTTCAGACTACAGGGGGAAACGTATCTTTTTAACAACCTGGTCTTCATGGTGAGGATGCAGACATGACTTGCCCGTGTGGCAAGCGATGTATGATGAGGTTGAAAGTCGTGATTTTCTAATTATCGCTGTCGCACAAGAAAGTAGAGGTGTTGAAACAGCTAGAGAATTTATAGAGGAAGCTAACCCTAGCTACCTGTGCCTTATTGATCAAACTCATCAAGTGGCAGACCTCTACAATATGGTAAATGTGCCTAATGCTGTGTGGATTGATGAATTTGGTAAGATAGTAAGACCGAGTGAGACCGCAGGGTCCCACGACGCGTTTCGTTCTATGGATAGACAAGACTTCTCTCAAACAGACGAGGCTTTAGATTTGGCTTCAAGAGCGCAAGCGACCTACATGGATGCTGTAAAAGATTGGGCGACAAATGGGGCTACCGCAGAAAATGCTTATGATGTTAGTGCTGCCAAGCGACATGTACAATTGCCCTCCGAATCAACATCATTGGCTCATGCCAACTTCCGCCTGGGCGTTTACTTACGCCTGAATGGGAAAGAACTGGAAGGCGATAAGTTCTTAGCTGCCGCGATAGACCTGCACCCAGACTCTTGGAACATGTTCCGACAAGCAATGAACCTAAGGGACATTGGCCAAGTAATGGGGTTGGCGGCAGATCAAGAATTTTTTGACCGAGTAGATGCCTTGGGCGAGAAACGTTACTACCCTGCTCCCAATATTAAAGGGTTCCCAAGCGAACCAGGCTATGATCCTAAAATCTAGCATCTAACTCGTCTATAATATTGAGCTCAAGTATAGCGGCCCGGCATTCAAATGTATTGAGATCGCAACAGTTGTGACGTTGCGTCCTCTAGTACTGCGGCTAAAGTATTCCCCCAAAGTTGTTGCTGGGCATTGCTGGTAATTAAATCTTGGCGAATCTCTAAAAGTACGTTCAGGTTTCCTCTATTTATTGCATGCATGGGAATGGTAGCGTCTTTTTTATCTACTCTATATGGTTCATTCGCCATTACTACAAAATCAAAATTGGCTTTGGCGCTTTCAATAAACCTGCGCGCGTATCGCGAGTCGGAACCAAATAAGACTCCGAGTTCACATGCCCTTTTGATCCCAAGAAATATCGGCGTAAAACTGTGAATTGACACTACAATAGTGGGCACACCTCTCGACTCTCTAGAATCTAGTAGCTTTTTAATCGCTAGGTGATACGGTTGATATATTTCGCGAATCCTGCGGTGGATACCATCCTTGGTGATATTCATATTTCCAGGAATAATCGTTGCGTCGCTTTCGACTGCAATCAGTCCCGAATGATCTAATACTCGATTACAATCAATTACCAAACGAGAATAATTTTGCCAAATCAAAGGAGCTTTTAAGATATTTGAAAGCTTCCTTGCCACTCCGAGAGCGCCTATATCCCAACCTATATGACGCTTCAAGTCACTCTTGGTTACACCAAGATCCTTAAGGCCTGAAGGCACTTGCCAACTCGCATGATCGCAGACAAGAACATAAGGAGAATTAGAGCCCGTCCTCAAAGTACTCACTGGGTTTGTCTCGAAAGAAGAAAGAATAATCAAAATTATTCGCTCAGCATTGCAAATTTGGTGGGCCATCAGGGACTCGAACCCCGAACCAATTGATTAAGAGTCAACTGCTCTACCAATTGAGCTAATGGCCCATTAAAAAAACTTACCACTCCAAAGGGGGGCATAGCAACTAGTTATTGCAATAGATGGGGTGGACGATGGGGTTCGAACCCACGACCTCAGGAATCACAATCCCGTGCTCTACCAACTGAGCTACGCCCACCATTGTTATCTATCGCTTTTTTCGACAATCATCTAGTTAATATAACCGCTGCACAAACTGGCACGCCTGGCAGGATTCGAACCTGCTACCCTCGGCTTAGAAGGCCGATGCTCTATCCAAATGAGCTACAGGCGCTTTAATCCAACCGTTGTGCGGAAACGTTACAAAACTCTTGGTTCCACATTAAGCTTAAGCAATTGAACTTGCAATTACTTAAATATCGAAAACCATGACTTTTAAACCATTCAACTTGGTCGGGGCAGAGGGATTCGAACCCCCGACCCCCTGCTCCCAAAGCAGGTGCGCTACCAGACTGCGCTATGCCCCGAGTCATGACTCCCAGTAAAAACGTGTGCGGGATGATACTAATGCTAAGGCATACCGTCAATTACATTGCCGTCGACCTATTTAAAAAGTAGGTTTATCAACGTAATGACTTTCACTGAAACATAGGTTTTGCCCACATGGTAAGCGTTTTTTTCGTTCCTTTAACGATATTATGTCTAGTTAGATTCAATGTATAATAAGATGAATTGACTAATCTATAAAAACCTTAGGACAGCATATGACTTCTGTAAAATTCGAAACCACCATGGGCGACATCACCATTGAGCTTGACAAAACTGCAGCACCTAGCACCTCCGCAAACTTCCAAGCTTACGTCGAAAATAATTTTTATGATGGAACAATTTTCCATCGGGTGATTGACGGGTTCATGATCCAAGGAGGTGGAATGGACAAAAATATGCAAGAACAATCAACAGATGATCCGATTCAAAACGAGGCTAATAATGGTCTCAGCAACGCATCGGGCACTGTAGCGATGGCTAGGACTAGTGACCCACATTCAGCTTCGTCTCAATTCTTCATCAATGTAAAAGATAATGAATTCTTAAATCACACAAGCGAAACTCCTAGCGGCTGGGGCTATTGTGTATTTGGAAAGGTTATAGATGGAATGGATACGGTTAACGCGATTAAAGCTGTTGAAACCGGATCAGCTGGCGGTCATCAAGACGTGCCCGTAACACCTGTCGAGGTAATTAGAGCATCTATTTTGGAGAACTAATCTGATAGAAGGTAACACGTCTATGCGGGGCACCACCATCTTTGTATCTGATGTACACTTAAGCGATAAGCGAGAAAATAAAGTTGAGCTTTTTCTCGCCTTTCTGAGACTTGTGCAAGAAAAATGTGAAGCGCTTTACATATTGGGAGACCTATTCGACTTATGGCTAGGAGATGATGATGACACTGCTCCTCACCCCGACATCATAACTGCCCTCCGTGCAGTATCTGATAATGGTGTAGCTTTATATATCGCTCTCGGTAATCGAGACTTTTTGATCGGAGGAAAGTTTTGTGAGAGGACGGGAGCCAAATTACTCCCCGACTATACAACCATTGATCTCTATGGAACTAAAACATTAATTACCCACGGCGATCTATTATGCACCAAAGATACTAAATATCAGCTTTTTAGAAAAATAGTACGTCACCCCCTGATAATTCAAATTTTTCTGCTCATACCGCTCGATATACGAAAAAAAATTGCGCACAGTACTCAGACTAAAACTAGTGCATCAATGCGAAAAAAAAATAATGAGATTATGGATGTCGAACAAAAAACGGTTGAGACGATGATGAACAAACATCAAGTTTCTCTACTAATACACGGCCACACGCACAGACCCAATACGCACGTATTTAAAGCCGACTATATAACCCGCCAGCGAATCGTTTTAGGCGACTGGTACGAGCAAGATTCGGTGCTTGTATGTCAGGAAAATAAAAGAAGTTTACTAAAAGTCCGAGACTACTTAATGTAATCTGGAGCGCTCATTCTGCAACATCTCCCAATCAAAAAATGGACCGGGATCAGTTTTTCGAGACGGTGCGATATCACTGTGACCCACCACAGAACCCCAACTACAGGTGGGTATCTCTTCTACCAAATTATCAATCAACGCAGCTAATGCTGTGTACTGCTTTCCGTCAAAAGGCAAGTAATCGCAACCTTCTAATTCAATCCCGATGGAAAAATCATTACAAGCCGCTCTCCCCTCCCATACAGACACACCCGCGTGCCATGCGCGACAAATTGTAGAAACGAATTGAGTTAAGCGGCCCGACCTATCTATAAAGAAATGCGCGGATACTCTGATCTCTTGCAACTCATTGATTTTGGGATCTAAGTCATCGGGCAATTCATTAGTAAAAAGACGCTCGACAAGATTCGTACCAAATTTACCCGGCGGCAGGCTTATCGCGTGAATCACTATGAGTTCTGGGCATATCCCGAGTGGCCTAGCATCAAAATTTGGTGACTCGATTACAGGCACCCCGTCCAACCATCCATCGAGAAGTAATCTAAGCCTCGTCATTTGCAAAAACTCTTTGATAGTCTAATCGGTACCAGCCAGGATAAGTGAAAACTTCATCTCTTCTGCCTCGTAGTGCTTTTCAATTTTGAAACCGGCATCAATCAAAAGCCTTTCAAGTTCTACCCTAGTAAACTTTCGACTTATCTCAGTAAGAATGTGATCTCCCTCCAAAAAGTGTACCTCCTTGTTTAGATTCTTCATCCGAATTTTCTGCTCGCGCATAGACACTAGATGCATTTCAATCTGCGACAGTAAAGGGTTGTAATACGCGTAGTGCTCAAACTTAGTGGTATTAAAATCAGCATCCAGTTCTCGATTGAGTACTTCCAACAAATTTAGATTAAACTCAGCCGTAACTCCCTCGTCATCATTATAGGCAGCATGTAATATTTCCGGCTCCTTTACTCTATCAGCACCGATCAAAAGCAAATCATCCGGGGTCATAACCTCCCTAATTTCAGACAAAAATACATTCGCTTCTTTCGGGCTAAAATTGCCGATGGTCCCACCTAGAAATACAAATAAATTTTTCGCGTTATTCTTTGGCAAATTCCCCAATCCGCCCGTGTAATCTCCGGATACTGTATTTACTTTCAACCACCCATATTCTTTTTCCAAGGCATTTTTGCTCTCAACTAATATTTCGTCACAAACATCGACCGCGGTATATACAGGGAAGCACTGAGATGATGAGCATGCATCGAAAAGATGTCTCGTCTTCCTCGAAGTCCCACTGCCCAACTCTAAAATATACTCCGGCCGAGATGTGTCTATCACATCCTTAGCGACCTCTTTTAAAAGCGCGCTTTCTATACGAGTCGGATAATATTCTGGGGAGTCGCATATTTTGTCGAACAGTAACGAACCGCGTTCGTCGTAAAAATACTTTGCTGGCAGAGACCGAGGCGCATCTAGCATACTGTTTTCCACATCTTCCGATAGACTACGTATCGCTCGAGTTGGTTCGAACTCGGTGTTTTTAGTTTTTTCGCTCGAGATATCGGTCACTGTTTAGAGCCTTTTATTATATTACTAGGAATATAGTCAATCGCCTTAGAAATAATAGTCACAGACGTGGCTTAGACTAACATTTGGCGAACAAAAAAAACATGCTCCCGTGAATTCGTTTTATAATTAGATTATGTCGACTCAACGATTTGGATTTATAATGTACCTTGCGGCCTTTATATTATTGCTAGGTATGCTAAGTTGGCTATTTGCGCAGTATTCTGCGCACAAAGATAATACATTCTACGAGACGAGGTCATTTGAAACGAAAAATGGAGAGGTAGGCGTTCGTCTGATTAAAAGTCACTCAGGCCACTACATAGCTAATGGGAAAATAAACGATCAAATAGTTAAGTTGATAGTTGATACCGGCGCCACAGATGTAGTCATTTCTGAAAAACTTGCGAGAAAAACAGGTGTAAAGAAAAAAAGAAAGGTGACTATCATGACGGCCAATGGTCAAACAAAAGGATGGGCAGCGAATATAATAAGCTTACAATTAGGCCAAATAGAAGAACGTGATGTCCGAGCAGTGATCGTACCTTCCATGGGTGACATGCATGCTCTCCTGGGTATGAGCTTCCTAGAGCGCTTAACGTTCGCGCAGACAGGCAATGAGCTTATAATAAAAGAATAAGCGTGGGAAAGTATTATAGTGGAAACGGCTAGTTTCAGTGCAATTGTTGAAAATACGCTTATTAAAATAAGCCACCTGATTTGGGGCGAATACTTTCTAATTCCACTGCTCGCTGTCGTCGCATTTTACCTTTCGGTTGGCCTGAAGTTTATGCCTTGGTTGCAGTTGCGTTCGAGTTTTGGACTTCTGGTCAGAAGTCGAGAAAAAGCTAAAGGACAAAACGGTGATATTTCATCATTTAACGCTTTGATGACCGCATTATCAGCCACTATCGGAACTGGGAACATTGCCGGAGTAGCGACTGCGATTCATTTCGGGGGTCCTGGCGCAGTTTTTTGGATGTGGGTTATAGCATTATTTGGCATGGCAACCAAATATGCAGAAACAGTACTAGCTGTTCACTATAGAGAGGTTAACAATGTAGGACAATACGTAGGTGGTCCGATGTATTATATCCAAAAAGGGCTGGGGCCAACGTGGCATTGGCTGGCGATATTATTTGCTTTTTTTGGGATGATAGCGGCCTTGGGAATCGGCAACACGGTGCAATCCAACTCTGTGGCAGATGTCATGTACTCGAGTTTTGCAATAGAAAAATGGTTATCTGGTCTTTTTATAGCAATACTCACTGGAATAGTAATCATTGGCGGAATAAAAAGAATTGCAACCTTCGCGGGCACGGTTGTGCCGCTGATGGCTTTAGTTTTTGTTTCCTTCTCACTTTTTATCATCGCAAGTAATATAATCCTGTTACCAGCAGCTATCCGCCTAATAATCGAGACTGCCTTCGAGACGGAGTCAGGAATGGGAGCATCCATCTGGCTAGCAATGCGCTGGGGATTCGCGAGAGGAATCTTTTCAAACGAAGCAGGCCTAGGTAGCGCTGCTATTGCGCACGCCGCAGCAAGTACTGACAGTCCAACAAAACAAGGTAAAATAGCAATGTTAGGGACTTTTATAGACACCATTTGTATCTGCTCTCTAACAGCATTCGTAATAATAATGACAGGGACATGGGAAAGCGCCGAGAAAGGAGCTTCGCTTAGCGCTCTTGCCTTCACCACTGGTATAGGTTCATTTGGCGGCCCATTGATTAGCATATGCCTAGCGGTCTTTGCTTTCACAACAATAATCGGATGGAGCTATTATGGGGAACGCTGTGCAGAATATTTGTTTGGCGGTCGTATTATTTTCGCTTACAGAATCCTTTGGATCATAGCAATTGTGATTGGTGCTATAGTAAAACTAGAAATTATTTGGGCTGTCGCGGATATTTTTAACGGACTAATGGCTCTTCCGAACCTTATAGCGTTATTACTTCTATCTCCGTTAGTATTTAAACTCTCTACAACTTCTCAAAAGAATTAGAACCCACAAGTGAAAACCTTAAGCGAGTCCTTAACACAAGAACTAAAGCAGGCTGTCAAATATGCGATAACAGAAGATATCGGGTCGGGAGACATCACGGCAGCGCTTATACCTAAAGATCGGCAAGCAAGAGCAAAGGTTTTAGTAAGACATGAAGCAGTACTTTCAGGTAGCCCATGGTTTGATGAAGTTTACGACTCATTGGACCGAAATCTTAATGTCATCTGGCATGCAAAAGACGGGGATGTTATAGCTAAAGATCAGGTAGTGTGTGAATTAATTGGGCCCGCAGCAACTATATTAACAGGCGAAAGAACAGCGCTTAACTTTCTACAGACCTTGTCGGCAACTGCAACGGCCACCTATCAATTTTCAACTGCGATGATCGGTTCTAATACTAAGATCCTAGATACTCGAAAAACTATACCCGGCTTGAGACTAGCACAAAAGTATGCCGTTCGTTGCGGTGGCGGATATAATCATCGTTTGGGACTTTATGACGCCATATTAATAAAAGAAAATCATATTACGGCCAGTGGATCAATCTCGAGTGCGGTTCAAACTATTAGGAATTCTAATCAAACTATAAAAATTGAAGTAGAAGTAGAATCGATTCACGAACTACAAGAGGCTTTAGATAACAAAGTTGACATGGTGCTTTTAGACAATTTTAATCTCTCTCAAATAAAGGAAGCAGTTAAATTAGTAGACAAAAAAGCTGTAATAGAGCTCTCGGGAGGGATCACGTTAAATGACGTGCTTGATCTGAAATCGTTGGGGGTCGATTATATTTCGGTCGGCGCAATAACGAAAAATATTCAAGCGACAGACTTTTCTATGCTTTTTGAAGAGCTGGACTAATCCTTGTCAGAAGTCGTTCCGTCAATTTTTCCTTTGCTCAGATAAGTTCAACCAAGTTTCAACTACTGTATCAGGATTCAATGACATGCTCTCTATGCCTTGTTCAACCAACCATTCAGCTAAATCTGGATGATCCGACGGACCTTGACCGCAAATACCAACGTATTTACCTGACTTTTTGCACGCATCAATGGCCCGCTTAATTAAATATTTGACTGCCTCATTTCTCTCGTCAAAACAATCCGCAACCAAGGCAGAGTCTCGGTCTAGCCCTAGTGTAAGCTGCGTAAGATCGTTAGAACCTATAGAAAAGCCATCAAAATACTCTAAAAATTCCTCAGCCAAAATGGCATTTGATGGCAATTCACACATCATGATTACACGTAATCCATCCTCGCCACGGGCCAAACCATTCTCCGCCAGCAATGCTGTGACCTGTCTAGCTTCATCAATAGTTCGAACAAACGGAACCATAACTTCTACATTTTTCAGACCCATTTTATCACGCACATACCTCATCGCCTCACACTCCATTTCGAAACATTCCCGAAATGAATCCGATATATAGCGAGACGCGCCACGAAATCCAATCATAGGATTTTCTTCCTCCGGCTCATAAAGATGTCCCCCAATCAAATTGGCATATTCATTCGATTTAAAGTCGGACAACCGGACGATAACTGGTTCAGGTGCAAAAGAAGCGCCGATAGTCGCGACACCTTCTATCAACCGTTTCACAAAATATTCTCTGGGCGTCCCGTAAGCTTGTATTGCGGGTAAAATAGCAGCCCGTAAGTCCTCTGGAACGCTATCAAACTCCAATAACGCTTTCGGATGAATGCCAATCATCCGGTTAATGATAAACTCCAATCTAGCGAGACCGACACCCTTGTTAGGTAGAACAGCAAAAGTGAACGCTCTGTCAGGATTAGCAACATTCATCATAATCTTTGTCGAAATTTCAGGCATAGAATCAAGTTCAATCTCAGTATGAGTGAAATCTATGCTTCCTTCATAAACAAAACCAGTGTCTCCCTCAGAGCAAGACACAGTAACTACCTCACTAGTTTTAACGACCTCAGTCGCGTTACCACATCCTACAATAGCCGGAACTCCCAGTTCTCTAGCGATGATGGCAGCATGACAAGTGCGCCCACCCCTATTCGTCACTATAGCTGCGGCTCGTTTCATAACAGGTTCCCAATCCGGATCGGTCATGTCTGTGATTAACACCTCACCATCTTGCAGGGTATTCATATCCTCGACGCTAAGAATCACTCGAGCATGACCAGAGCCTACTTTCTGCCCAATACTGCGACCTTCGGTTAGGATAGGACCAGTCCCTTTGAGCTCATATCTATCAATAACTCGCCCAGATCTACTTTGTACTGTCTCAGGGCGCGCTTGAACTATATATAGTTGTCCATCGCTTCCATCCTTGGCCCACTCGATATCCATCGGTCTTCCATAATGCTTCTCTATTTCAATCGCCAAATGGGCAAGTTTTTCAACCTCATGTTCCTGCAAACTAAATTCCGCCCGTAATGATTCGCTTACTTTAGTCGTAATAACCTCCCCCCCAGCAGACCCGTTTTCGGCATAAGTCATTTGTAATTGTTTGCTCCCAAGAGTGCTCCGAAGAACAGATCTTTTCCCTTCAGTAATTCCTCTCTTATAAACATAAAACTCGTCAGGATTAACCGCGCCTTGAACAACCATCTCACCTAAGCCATAACTGGACGTCACGAAGACGACATCCTTAAACCCTGATTCTGTATCCAGCGAAAACATTACACCGCTCGAACCTATGTCACTCCTAACCATTTTTTGCACGCCTGCCGAAAGAGCCACCTCGTGATGAGCAAAACCATGATGTACACGATACGAAATAGCCCTATCGTTAAACAGAGAGGCATAAACATCTTTAATTCGTCTGAGTATCTCCTTTAAACCACTGACATTGAGGTAGGTCTCTTGTTGTCCGGCGAAAGAAGCCGTAGGGAGATCCTCGGCGGTCGCCGACGATCTTACTGCCACAGAGAACTCACTGCCCTTATTCTCATTTTCCATCTCCAAAACAGCATGCTCAATCTGACTGTGTAGTTCTGGCGAAAATGGCGTAGAAATAATAGTATCTCTAATAGTCTTACCGACCGAAGACAACTTAGCTACGTCGTTCACATCGAGGGATTCTAAAAGAGACTGAATTTTATCTGCCAATCCATCTTGAGAAAGAAAATCTCTAAAAGCTTCAGCAGTAGTAGCAAAACCTGATGGGACCAGTACTCCCGCAGCGTCAAGGTGCTGAATCATTTCACCTAATGAAGCATTCTTCCCCCCAACACGCTCCACATCTCCCATCCCAACATTTTTAAGAGACACAATATATTCTTTCATGAGTATTTTATTATCCTTAATCACTTTGTGCTTTTATAGAAAGCAAACCTACATCAATTTGTGTATTATTTAACTACATTGTAACCAAGTAAACCCAAAGCCCAAACTCAATGAAAAGAGACGTATTTTTTATTTCCGATAGAACCGGTATAACTGCTGAAAATCTGGGCGATAGTCTTTTGACCCAGTTCCCAGACATTCAATTTAACCGAACTAACATACCATTTGTAACAAGTGAAAAAGCTGCTCAAGCGGCTGTACTTTCGATACACCAATCGAGAAAAAGTGGAATAGAGCCAATTGTTTTCAGCACACTGACTGATGTGGCCACTCAAAGTATCATCAAAAACAGTTGTACCCATGTTTTCGATCTATTTGGAACTTTCGTCGAGCTACTAGAGGAAGCTCTAGGTACTGAATCGTCGCATAAGGCGGGCCGAATGCATGGCATAGGAGACACTAATGCATATGACAAGCGAGTGCAGGCACTAAACTTCACCCTAGGTCACGATGATGGTTTAAGTCTCAGGAATCTTAATGACGCCGACATCGTGTTAATCGGCGTCTCAAGATGCGGGAAAACGCCTACCTGCCTATATCTTGCGATGCAATATTCTTTGAAAGCCGCAAATTACCCGTTGATCCAAGATGATTTAATGGGCTCAACTTTACCAAAAAGTTTAGAATCATGCCGTGGTAAACTTTACGGTTTAACTATAGAGGCCGAACAGCTCAGTCGCATAAGGAAAGAAAGGCGCCCTACTGGCGAATACTCAACCCTAGCTCGATGCCAATGGGAAGTAGCCAGGGCGGAAAAACTTTTCGTAGAAGAGCAAATACCATTTATTGACACAACCACAGTATCTATAGAGGAAATGGCTGCTATCGCCCGGCGGGACATGAAACTACGTTGAATCTATTGTTCTCGGATTGGATAACCTGAAACGAGAGCGGCTGCGCCAAATCACCGTAGTCAACAAGATAGCACGCCTGCTTAGCAAGATTAATTTTTCCCATAACACCTGTGATAAGCGTATTTCCAGATTTGAGCGACCAACCCCTTCTTAACCTCTCGTTGACTAGCCATAATAATGCTTCCAACCTACTTCGAATCGAAACAGTACCCGAATCAATAAGTTCACCTTCCTGGTACAACTTCGCGATAACTTGGCCGGCAAGCATGTCAGTAGTAATCGGCTGCCCAACTAGCCAGTTTTTTGAAGCCATATTCGAGGCAACTAAGTCAACAGCCGTGAGGGACTTTAATGATCTAAACGGCAAATTAGGCAACTCAATCACCGGCACGATGTGGAGAATATATTCAATTAAATTGGTAACGGATGCTACAGGTTGAGTTATTTCTTTAGCGAGTACAAAACCGATTTCCATCTCGATGAAAAGCTTCTGGTAGTCGGCCATATCTATGACAGGAGAACCGTGGAACTCTCCTTCGGCAAAAAGCACTCCGGATACCGGGCGGGCAATACCCCACTTTTTCTGGGCATCTGAGCTAGTAAAGCCAGCTTTATACCCACCGACAACTTTTGATTTTAGCTCGAGCTGAACATACGCATCCTGTATCTCATCAGCTTCGTCTAAACTAAGTTGGGAGTACTTCGTACTTAACAAGTCAACGGGTCCTTTTAATATTGAGGCGTAAAGATTTCTTGCTATCGTCTCAGGGTTTTGTTCTCCTGCAACGATCGAGCACCAAAAACTTATCAACAAACCACCTAAAAGACATCGAAACGAAAGCATATAAACTGTTCTCAAACGGAAGTGTAGGTATAAGAATATCGGAAACTAAGGGCTCGATTCAATACGACTCCGAATAATAATGATAGCGAGGTGCAAAATCCTATAAACTATCAAAGTTGTAAAAGTCTTACCGTGTAATATTATTGTCTCAGACGGTATATCAAGGAAACTAATCATTTCAAATTTTAGGTCTCGAATAGCGTTAACCGCTGTAGCAGTAGTTATGAAATTAGCGGCAATGGTCTTTTCTGCCACTGCTCAAGGAATTTTGCCTGATAGCGAAATTTACTCCTCTATTATAAATCATGGGCTGGACTCGTATACGGAAATAGTAGTGATCGCAGAAAAAACGTCAGGGTCTATCGTAGAGCTTGGTGCAGATGATGAGCTGGAAAAAATTATAGAAGTACTCGATATCGAAAAGGAGACTTACATAAACTGGGGGAAGCGCAATCGTGAAAAAGTCATCTTCAACTCCGTTCTAAAGCTAACCATTCCGTATGTTCTTCTACCCGAAAAAACCCGAGAGCTAATATTCGACCAATTAGATGTAAAAACTGCCTGGCTTGAGTTCTCGGACACTTATAACGGGGCGCGAAATCTACTTCGATTCTCTCAGATAGGGTATAACCATAAGATTACAAACGCGTTAGTCTATGTGGAACATCTTTGCGGGGTAGAATGTAGTAGCGGGCGGTTCATAGCGCTCAAATTAATAGACAATCGATGGGTAGTTAAAGGTAGCAACTTAATTTGGGTAGCATACTAAATGTTATCCTAGTGAGATGAATGATTATGGTAACTTCAATCTGTGTATTTTGTGGGTCAAGCTCAGGTAATAATCCCAATTACGCGGATGCGGCCGACGCTCTAGGCCGAGAAATAGGTGTCCGAGGCATAAAATTAATATATGGGGGAGGCGGGCTTGGCTTAATGGGGACTTTAATCACGGCTGCACAAGAAATAGGTTGCGAGACATTAGGGATCCTCCCAGAGTTTCTTACTGCTAATCAACCAATAATTGACTCATTCGGAGATCATATATTAGTCGACGATATATTCGAAAGAAAATCACTTATGCTGGAGAACTCAGACTGTTTCGCGGTCTTGCCGGGCGGTGTCGGAACCTACGATGAGTTTTTTGAGATTCTTGCCTGGAGGCAACTCGGCCAGGCTCGACAGAATATAGGTCTTCTAAATATAGATAACTTTTTCGATCCATTGATCGTGCTACTTGACCAGGGAGTAGCGAAGGGATTTATCCAGACTTCTGTAAGAGACAGCATTATTGTAGAGATCCTGCCTCAAAATCTCTTAAATAAGTTAATAGACTAAATACAGGGAACTAAATTATAAAACATGGAAATGTTCCGCGGCGTAATTTTTGATATGGACGGAGTTCTCGTTAACTCGGAACCAATAATCAGAGTATGTGCGCAGGAAGCAGCTGCTAAGCTTGGGTTCTTAATATCAAATGAGGTATACGTCACTTGGATGGGTCTCCCGTCAACACAACTACAAGATGCGATTCGTCATACCATGGGATCCAGATTCCCAATAGAAAACTTTTATGACGAGTATAAAAAGCGATGGGAAAAAAAAATAAAAGCAGGAGAGATATTGGCCAACCCTGGCATAAAGCCATTATTAAAGGCTCTCAGAAGAGAGTCGGTGCCGATCGCCGTCGCGACATCCACAATTCGTGAGCAAGCTATCGAAACACTGCGCGCAACCGATTTGCTAATTTATTTTGACACGATTGTGGGAGGGGATAATGTCAAAAATGGCAAGCCTGCTCCAGATATATACCGCTACGCAGCTAGAAAGATTAATGTGCCAACTAACCAATGCGTTGCTCTAGAAGATTCAGAAATTGGCGTAAAGTCAGCGGTATCCGCAGGATTATACGTAATTATGATCCCAGACTTGGTGGCGCCAAACTCTACCATCAAAAAACTACCTAAACATATTGTTGCTTCAACCGTCGATGCAGCCGACCTTGTGCTAAAATTGACGCAATGCGGGATATAATGATTGAGGCAAAAATATTGAAGAAGAACCAGAGTCTTAATCAGCCTTGTAAGAATATTAGCGCGGATATCCTAAGCAATGAAGGAAACGACTATGTTTAAACAAAATGTGATAGCTCTGGTTTACGACTTTGACGGTACGCTCACCCCAGAGCCCATGCAAGAATATACTGTTCTTCCTGAACTTGGTATCAAGCCAAAAGAATTTTGGGACCAAGTCGACGAGGAGGTGAAGAACACTGGTGCGGATCCAATTCTAACTTATATGCGTCTCCTGGTTGAGCAAATAGAGGCTAACAAGGCGCACCTAAGTAGAGACGCGCTGCGGAATCTCGCGAGAGAAATTAAATATTATCCAGGGGTTCTGAACTGGTTCGAGCGCATAAATCACTTTGTTAATGTCGCGTCTGAAGGGCTAATTGAGATAAAACATTATATTATTTCGGCAGGACTGCACGAAATTCTTGAGGGTATAAGTATAAAAAGACATTTTGCACAAATTTATGCTTCACAATACTATTTTGACCACCACGAAGTAGCACGATTCCCCACTATAGTAATTAACGACACCGCTAAAACTCATTATCTCTTTAAAATTAATAAAGGTAGAGAAGGCGCGCTAGAAACCGTGAACGAATATATGCCGGAAAATGAACGTGCTATCCCGTTTCAAAACATGCTCTACCTAGGCGATGGACTCACCGATGTGCCATGTATGACTGTAGTTAAGAAATACGGTGGGTTTGCAGTAGCAGTTCATAAAGAAGAGTATAACGACGCTGAGAAGACAGTCGAAGCATGCAAAACGCTAGCAGATGCTAACCGTATAGATTTTTACGCTCCCGCAGATTATTGCGAAGGATCCTTACTTGAGAGACATGTTAAAAAAATCCTCAAATTGATAATGGCGCGTATCGAATTCGAACTAGAAAGACAAAAGTTCTCGAAAACATTTACGGATGGTAAGTAAATGAAAACACCATGGCACAGTAGCTACTCCGTGTTCATCACACTCCTACTAGTCGCAACCATCTTAAGCGGCTGCGCTAGAATGGACGTACCCTCGATTTCTCTTCCTAAAATGCCTGATATCAAACTAATGAAAAATAAAGTCAGTCACTCTACACCTCGGGCACTACTTTCGGCACGGATTGTCAACACTGGTTACACTGATCAAGTACCTAAAATGACGGTTGGAAAATTAGTCGAATATGCTGAACGCAGTTTCTCGTGTGCATGTCATCGCGAGCGCTTCGTAAAAAGTTGGGATAAAAGCTCAACTGGTTACGTCCTTTCATCTAATTCCAAGGAGTTTGAAACCATTAAATTTTCTTGTGAGAAAGAAGAAGGCGAATATTCTTGTTTTGTCAACGAGATTACAAATACAACCAGGTCAGAGTTGAGCCGTCGTTACGTTTCAGGAGATAACTTTATAAAAACCATTTACGTAAATGGTCGAGTCTGTAAAAGGCAAGAAACATGCGAAGGTTAAAAAGCTCTATCAGCTGAAATATAGAGTACTATTCGCTATCCAAATTTATACATTCATAATAAATATGCGCTCAGTATCGAGCTACCTCGGCGTCTATCTCAGCTGACCAAGCATCTATTCCGCCGGACAAATTATAGACTCGTGTAAAACCTTGGTCTCTGAAGTACTCGGCAGCGGACTGACTTCGTACACCGGTGTGGCATTGGAAAATCATAATTGAGTTACGGTCCAAAGTATCAATAAATTTAATACTTTCCTCATTTAATATGAGCGAACCAGCAATAACTGCGATATCTCTCTCGCTTTCTTCTCTCACATCAAAAAGATAAAAAGTATCGCCAGACTCTTGGAGCTTTTTTAATTCCAGCACACTCATTTGAGATACCATTGAGGGCGCATTTGGATTCGTAATGCTGAAGACGCTTCCCTCGGGCGTCAATTCCATATCAATTCGTAATCCATCAGTTTTTTTAGCCGTGGAACGATTGAGTAACAACTCTATCCCATTATTTTCTATTGCTATTACTTGACCAGAATTAGGCGCCAAATTGAACTCATGAACCCAATCATCTGTAACGTTTAAATGAACATTAAGATCGGGGTGCTGCGAGCAGACCTCCCTTATAGATTCTGCAGCTGAGTCAGTAATCACAATAGATGGCAGCGGCAATGGCTCCATGTCTCCTATCAATTTTGCTAATTCACCAGTTTTGAAAAGTTGCTCAACGACATCACAGCCGCCTATGAAGTCTCCTTCAATATACAGTTGAGGAATAGTGGGCCACTCAGAGTATTCCTTTATTCCATTCCTAACATCCGGATCTGAGAGCACATCAATAGTTTTGTAATTATCAGTCAATCCCTCTAAAACTCCGACGACACGTGCCGAAAATCCGCACTGTGGCCCGTCACGATCTCCTTTCATGAATAGAACAATTTTTTCACTATTTATAATGTTATCGAGTCTTAGCTTAAGATCATCTGAAATGGACATTAACACACCTTTCCTAATAATATTTTCAATAATTAAAACAGTTCAAAATTCTATTTCTCTAACTAATTGGAAGTTGCGCTTACCTAGCTTAATAGAGATAGCAAGATCAAACACGCTGGAGGCGCTAAAGCTCGAAAACAAGCGAGTTATTTTCTTCCGCTCCGTGTCAGCAGAACTTTCGAAAACGTTCAATACTCTTTGCATCATCCACTGCCCGTATGTGGCGAGTTTCCGCTTTTCGGTCACTTCGTGTGAACAACCAGTTCCTAACACGAAATCTATATCACCAAAATATCTAGGCATTATAATGTCGCTGCTACTTTGGAGCCACAATTGGAGAGCTTGCACTTCATCTGTAATGACTGGTACGAAGTCTCTCGACAAATGGTTCAGTAGGCGTAAAAGTGTGTCTGGAATCGCCTCGAAATCAACCCAACTATCTTCTTCGAACGGTAGCTCCAAGTTAAAACTATTCATTCGCACTACCCAATCACAAACCCCAGGAGCAGCCTCACGCATCAAGTCTCCAGACGCAGGATCTCGATATAAATGAGCATAAAGTGGACCAAAAAATGCGAAATCACCCAAGGACGGCTGGCCACCGAGTAAATAAGGAAATGTCTCAACGTGATTTTCAAAAAGTCTTAAGAATTCAAGATACTCAGTCTCTATAGACGCACCGGTATGCTCCGTAATCCCATGTATAGGACACCAATCTTGAAAAGTTTTTGCGATTTTTTTTCCAACCCGCAATTGCTCATCGGTAGTAGCAGACGGATCATTATTCCGCCCCATCTCACGCACCGCGAAATCGCGATTATATCTCCATCGATAATGTAGCGCCGGTAACTTAAGCCATTCATCGCCAATAACTTCTAACCAGTAACTCAAAGCTGTACCGGGAGCCGTAGGGGGAAACACGGATTTTTCGGCGTAGACACACTCGTAATGGTCTATCATATCGGACGTATCTTGAAGCGTCTCACCTAGTTCTGTAAGAATCACTGGAATCACTGGCCACCCTACTGTGGGCAGAATTTTGGTCGCGAAAATGACTCTGTCCCCCAAAACCTCAGTAAAAGGTATGCTCTTATATTGTAGATAGGCACGGATTTTTGCGCCATAATAAGAAGCATCGACGTTATAAAGAGTTTCCATAATTCCTCAAGAAAAATAACAGATACTAGAAGCACGTCTCGCACCCAAGTACAAAATGATAAAGCATATTTAATTAGATTTATGCTTTCTTTAGCTTACTCTCGTAATCATGCTTCATACGAGCCAACTCTTCCCAACCCAAATAGGAAGTAAATCCCTCATCGTCATAAAACAGAATAGATCCATTGCAAATAAATAGATATTCTGTGTCTTCTAAAGCCGTAGTAGCTCCATGCAACATGCCATTAGGCTCATAGACATAGTCTCCGGCATCCAGCGTTCCATCTCGAACTTGAAGTTTACCCGAGAGGATATAAGTGTGTGACGCAGATAAGTGCTTGTGCTGCGGTGCCGTGAAGCCTTTCAACCAACGGAATAAAACCGCCCAACTTCCGGACTCTGAACCTGTCCATAAAATTTTTATAAATGAGCGTTCGTCGAACTGTGGCATCCAATCCATCTGTGCGGCATGAACAAGCGTGTCCATAAGTTCCGAATTAACCGGAGAAATATCCTGAGGTAATCCCATTTTGTTACTCCCTGTTTAATAGTTTTAATGTTCTCTATTGCGCTCACCAAGGCTCCGTCGCGGTCCGCACGTCAACCTCAAACGTCCAACCACTCTTGGGTTGCTTCCACAAATACTCGAACGCATCAACGATCGACTCTATCTGCAACAGCCTCTCCTGCCCCAGCTGCTCCGCGATATCTGGGTATCTTGTTAAGACTTTTTCACCATTAATCGCTCCATCGATCACCACGTGTCCCACGTGAATCCCATTAACGCCACACTCTTTGGCGAGGGCTTGGGCAAACCCGCGCAGTGCGGATTTCGACGAATTAAAAGCCCCAAAATTTGCTCGACCGCGCAACGAAGCGCTCGCTCCAGTAAAGAGTATCGCTCCCCGCTCTCTCGGCTTCATATACTTTAGCGCTTCCCGAGCAAAGATAAATCCTCCCAGGCAGCATACTCGCCAGGCTTCCTCAAAATACTCAATACTCATTTCATCAATACGACCTGGAGTATTGTTTCCAGCATTGTATAATGCTAACGACAACTCTCCAATTTTACTTGCTTGTTCAAAAAGATTGGCAACGTCTAATTCGCTAGTAGTATCTGCTACTATCGGTGTAGCGCTACCACCTCCAGCTACAATATTATTCGCTACTTGTTCTAATTTACCCATAGTTCTTCCCGCAACCATAATATGTAAATCATTCTGGGCAAATCGATGACACAACTGGGCACCCATTCCTCTATCAGGCCCCACCCCCATAATAATAGCTACTTGCATGCCAGATCCTTAGTTTTGAACAAAACCGTTATCGGCCACTAGTCAAATTAGACACATCGAAAAGTCGACGCACCTTTGAAGGTTCAATCTCTACATACTCGGAGGGTCCAGTGGCGGCCCCGACACTACCGTTCCGATCTCGGATGTTTATCGCGACAGAGCTCCTCCATCTCGGAGTAGATAGAGCAGGACTAGGATTGACGATATTGTCACTATATTGATATTGAGTAGTAAACAATTTCCAGAGGGTATCGTCTTGTGAAAAAACCATCGTCAACATAATGGTATAAGTTTCCTGATCGACAAACATCAGCCGTTTTCCATACGGATGATCCTTCCACTTTGGTATTGCTTCCACCACAAACGCCGGTCTGACCTGCCACCGATCAAGTGGGATTAGACTATCCGGCCCATGTAAAAGCGGCGTGATATTTTTCGAACTAGCTACATGCAATATATTTTTTTGACCCACATAACTCCAATCGTTATCCACAACTAGTCCTGAAAAACCTTCAAAGTCATCCAAAGTCCAGTTAGTACCGACCCAGCTATCTGCTCTTTCCCGCGCGGAAAGCCGTCTCACCCGTCTCTCCGTTGGTAAATACGAGTTGACTTGATCTCCGCGACTTTGCTTTAGTGGCCTTTCAATCACAAACTTCATACCTGCCATGTCAAATGGGGCGGAAAATCCTACATATTCCTTGAAAAATAATTCATCACTGCCATCCACATCAAGGGCGTAACTGTTCTTCGGCTTGGATGCTAGTTTCGATAGATATACTCGATGATAAAACATAGTGAAATCTCTATCGACATGTCCACCACCCAACATGACAGACTCGACCAAGTTTCCCTTCTTACCATTAGGGGAGGGCTCAACATTGAAGGTTAAATTATCAACTTTATATCCGAAGTTCTGCCAGCGATGAATCTGGTTATAAGCCACCATTAAACCAGACGATTGACTGCTCTCCGCCAAAATTTGCTCACGACTAAACGGCATACCAGCGGTATAGTTTTCTAGCTCACCTGTCTTACTAAGAAAAGCCTGCCCCGAAAATTTCTTGGTCGCATTTAAATATAACTCATGTGCTTGATAGCGATTCGTTGGCATGATCTCCATACTAAGTTCCGGAAAATCGAACTCGTCAAAGTATCCAGGAGGAATCAAGTTTCGCACTCGGTCGAGATCTGATTGCCCATATTGCCCAGATTCGATGGTAATCGCTGATCCAAGCTCATCTGATACCCAATCAATCACATTTTGGTATGACACGACAGCCCAGACCGGACTAGAAAAAACCAAAGTCAGCAATAAAAAAGTATTTTTGATCCGCTTTTTTAGAATGTGATACACCGTACTCCTCCTTACTAACTCTGATAAGTTAGCCCGACCCGAAACTTCCGACACACAAAAACTTACCTAGCAAATTTCGAACAGACCCGCCGCCCCCATTCCGCCGCCTATACACATAGTTACTACAGTATATTTAGCGCCGCGACGCTTTCCTTCAATCAAGGCATGTCCTACTAACCGACTACCTGTTACACCATATGGATGGCCCACAGCTATCGAACCACCATTAACGTTAAGCTTGCTGGGATCGATACCGAGCTTGTCACGACAATAAATTACTTGGCACGCAAAAGCTTCATTCAGCTCCCATAAATCAATATCATCAATACTTAATCCAGTCTGCTTTAGCAATTTTGGAATCGCGAAAACGGGTCCTATCCCCATCTCGTCTGGCTCACAGCCGGCTACGGAAAATCCCCGAAATACTCCCATCGGTGCTAACCCTTTTTGACTAGCAAGTTTATCGCTCATGATAACTTGGGCCGACGCCCCATCAGAAAACTGACTAGCGTTTCCAGCGGCTATACAGCCGCCCTCGAATACCGGATTAATCTGGGAGATGCTTTCAAAAGTAGTCCCGGGCCGAATCCCTTCATCCTGTGACACAGTTACCTGCTTAGTAGACTCCTCACCTGTCTCTTTATCGACTAGCTTCATAGTAGTAGTTATTGGAACTATCTCATCATCAAACTTACCAGCCTCTCTTGCCGCCGCAGCCTTGATCTGACTATTTGCTCCGTACTCATCTTGCTGTTCACGAGAAATGTCATACCGGCTTGCAACCTGCTCGGCAGTCTGCAACATACTCCAGTATATTTCTGGTTTGGCCGCCTCTAGGCTAGGATCGCGAGTAAAATGGGAGTTCATTTCATTTTGCACACAAGAAATTGATTCTACGCCACCAGCCACAAAACAACCTGCTTCTCCTGATACTATTCTTTGTGCTGCCAGCGCTACTGTTTGCAGACCAGACGAACAGAATCTATTCACGGTCATACCCGACACTGTAACAGGCATACCAGCACTGAGAGCTATTTGTCGAGCTATATTATGCCCCGTGGCTCCTTCAGGGTTCGCGCATCCCATGATTACGTCTTCGACCTCTTGTCCCTCAACCCCGGCGCGCTCAAGAGCACTCTTAACAACGTGCCCACCTAAGGTAGCACCATGGGTCATATTGAAAGAACCGCGCCAGCTTTTACAAAGTGGAGTGCGGGCTGTAGAAACGATAACTGCATCAGACATGAAAATTCCTCAATTTATGCTAATTTACTATTCTAGTTCCAGTATAGTAGTGAATGTGATACTCATACAAATCACTATGAACTTATTGTACAAAAATCGCACGGAAGATGCGCGTTATAATAAACACATTTAAATTGGGCTAACGTCAATGAACCAGGATAGTCCGCCTACTCAAAGATTTGCGTTAAATTTAATGTTGAATGAACGTAATGAACTTCTAATGCTCTTAAGATCGAAAACTGCGTCGTTAGGCGCCGGTCAATGGGGTGTCCCAGCAGGAAAAATTGAAAATGGAGAGACTCCCAGAGAAGCTGCGCGGAGAGAAATGTGCGAAGAGATAGGTGGTGGTCATTCAGTAAAAGAAATTGACTATGTTGGCCCAGTTAGAGATACATACTATGGTGGCCAATTTGAAATTCATTTATTTAAGTACCTTTGGTCGTCGGGAACTATTTCCCTGAATAGAGAGCATTTCGCTTACGCATGGGTATCTAAAGAGTCGATATGCAACTACGATGTAATGAAGGGCATAGAAGAAGATATCGTAATTATGGATATTTGGCCTACCAGTTTTCTAAATCAATCACTTGTACCAAAGCATTTATTGTAGCCAACGTAAGATCTCAATGAACCTTTACTACGAATCAAGCGGAAAAGGTGAGCCCATTATGATTCTTCATGGTCTATTTGGATCAGGACGTAACTGGTCAGCTGTCGCAAAAAAACTATCGAAAAAATTTGAAGTATTCTTGGTCGACCTTAGAAACCATGGTAAGTCTCCACATGCGCCTACGATGAGCTATCTAGATATGGCCAAAGATGTGAACTCACTAATCACCAAATTGAATATCGTGGGATTAACACTTATCGGGCATAGTATGGGTGGGAAGGTAGCTATGAAAGCGGCACTCCTTGAACCCGATCTAATTGGCGAATTAGTTGTTATTGATATCGCACCGATTTCGTACCCTGATTGCTACACGAATATTTTGAATGTTATAAATAATATGCCCGAGGAAAAACTTTGCTCTAGAGCCTCTGCTGATATCTATCTAGCCCCTCGAATAACAGACAAAACAACGAGGCAATTTATACTGCAAAACTTAATTTACGTTGAGGGTAAATTAAAGTGGCGACTCAATATAGCCTGTTTAATCAAAGAGATGAAAACAATAGTAGGTTGGTCATCCGCCCGAAAGGGTGCTTTTCTTAAACCTTCGTTTTTTGTCTCGGGAGAGCGCTCTCATCGAGTGACGGACACAAATAAAACAGTTATCGCTTCGTACTTTCCGAATTACAAGCATTACCTAGTAGCGGGTGCCGGTCATTGGCCTCATACTGAGGCACCGAGAGAATTCCTACGAATTTTAGCAAATATTGTCACCAAGAAGAATAGAAAATGATAATTCAAGATAGACGCTGCGCTAATTGCTTGGCAAAATGCGCTTCCTAAATCAAGGATATTAAGATCAGATGCAAAAAAAGAAAGTTAAAAAAGTTGTACTGGCCTACTCAGGTGGTCTCGACACCTCGGTCATACTTAAATGGCTTGAAGACACATATGGCTGTGAAGTAGTCACCTTCACTGCCGACATAGGACAAGGTGAAGAACTCGAGCCAGCTAGAACTAAGGCAGAAAAAATGGGAGTAAAAGAGATCTATATTGATGATCTCACGGATGAATTCGTATCTGATTTTGTTTATCCAATGTTTAGAGCTAATGCAATTTACGAGGGCGAATACCTACTTGGAACCTCGATAGCTCGTCCGCTAATAGCACAGAGATTAGTTGAAATAGCTAGAGAAACCGGTGCGGATGCAATAGCGCACGGTGCGACTGGAAAAGGCAATGACCAAGTTCGTTTTGAACTAGGTGCCTACGCCTTACAACCTGATATAAAAATTATCGCACCTTGGAGAGAGTGGAACCTCAGTTCAAGAGAAAAATTAATCAATTATGCCGAACAGAATGAGATTCCAATTGATTATAAAAAAGGCAATGCGTCACCCTACTCAATGGACGCAAATTTATTACACATAAGCTATGAAGGTGAGATACTTGAAGATCCTTGGGCAGCTCCGGAAGAATCCATGTGGCGCTGGACTAAATCGCCTGAAAACGCGCCAGATCTATCTACCCTTATCGAACTTGAATATAAAAAAGGCGACATTATTGCGATTGATGGTAAACCACTTTCGCCCGCTCAGGTGCTCGCCAAACTAAATGCGATCGGAGGCGAAAACGGAATTGGCCGTTTAGATATTGTAGAAAATAGATATGTAGGTATGAAAGCGCGTGGCTGTTACGAAACACCGGGAGGTACGATCATGTTAAAAGCTCATCGTGCCATTGAGTCTTTAACTCTCGATCGAGAGGTCGCGCACTTCAAAGATGAGTTAATGCCAAAGTACGCCGCGCTCATATATAACGGTTACTGGTGGAGTCCGGAGCGAATGCTCATACAAAATATGATTGATGATTCTCAAAAAAATGTGAATGGTAAAGTAAGATTAAAACTCTACAAAGGAAATGTTGATGTTGTTGGCAGAATATCAGACTCTGACACCCTATTTAACCCAGCCCTCGCAACTTTTGAGGACGATGAAGGTGCCTATAATCAAGCTGATGCAGAGGGCTTTATTAAGTTGAATGCCTTGAGACTAAGAGTCGCGAAAAATAGGGCGACAGAATAACTCGACGCGATTAGAGCGCTCCGACAGATTGTTCTAATCAGTGCTCGAGGCTATCGACACAATTGCTATCTTTTAGGATATCTTCTGTTTTAGTTGAGGAAATAAAAGAACATCCCTAATTGACGCGGCATCAGTGAAGAGCATCACTAGTCTATCAATGCCAATCCCCTCTCCTGCAGTTGGAGGCATTCCATACTCCAATGCAGTAATATAATCCTCGTCAAAATGCATAGCTTCAATATCACCCTGATCCTTAGCGATCACTTGTGCCCTAAATCTCTCCGCTTGATCCTCAGGGTCATTTAGTTCCGAAAAGCCATTAGCAATCTCTCTTCCAGCGACAAAAAACTCAAACCGCTCAGTGACAAACGGGTCATCATCACACCTTCTTGCTAACGGACTAACTTCCGCCGGATAATGTGTAATAAATACGGGCCCCTCGAGTTTCGGCTCCACGGTTTTCTCAAAGATCTCAATTAAGACTTTGCCTCGTCCATACGAATCTTCGATATGAACACCAAGCCTCTCGGCGACTACCCGAATTGAGTCGAGATCTGTAAGTTCATTCTTTGTCAAACCGTCGTTGTAGCTTACAACAGAGTCTAAAACCGTTATCCGCTCAAACGGCGGGCCAAAGTCATATTTAGTGCCTTGATAAATTAAGTCACTTTCACCAAAAATTGATATCGAAAGCTCCCTCAGCATGTTCTCAGTTAGATCCATTAGATCCTCATAAGCCGCGTACGCTTGGTAAAACTCTACCATCGTGAATTCTGGATTATGTCGCGTAGATAGACCTTCATTTCTAAAGTTACGATTAATTTCAAACACTTTTTCAAATCCACCAACAACTAAGCGCTTCAAATATAGCTCCGGCGCGACGCGCAAAAAAAGATCCATATCTAGGCTGTTATGATGAGTTACAAATGGCCTAGCCGATGCCCCTCCCGGGATCGGGTGCATCATTGGGGTCTCAACTTCTAAAAAATCACGCCTAGTTAAAAACTGTCTGACGAAGTTAATAATATGTGTCCTTTTCCTGAACAGGTTCCGAGAACTATCACTCATAATGAGGTCTAAGTATCGTTGCCGATACCGAGACTCCAAATCACTAAGTCCATGCCACTTTTCTGGCAGAGGTCGCAATGACTTCGTTACAAGCGCTATCTCGTCGACCAAAACCGATAATTCACCTTTCTGAGTTCGAAACATTACACCCTGCGCAAAAACGATATCACCTAGATCCCATTTCTTAAAATCTTGATAAACCCCCTCGGGAAGCGAATCCCTTTTGACGTAAATCTGCATATCTCCGGTCATATCCCTAACATGCGCAAACGACGCTTTACCCATTATCCGCTGAGTCATCAATCGCCCAGCTATACTAACGCTTCGATTTAAGGTCACAAGCTGCTCAGAAGTAATATTTGAAAATTCCGAGTGCAGATTTTCTGCTAGAGAGTCGCGTTTAAAACTGTTGCGATATGGATTACTGCCCAATGATTCTCGCAGAGACTCTAACTTATCTCGTCGTTTCGCGATGAGCTGTTCTTCAGTAGACATAGAATCGGACATCAATAAACCTCTTAATTAAAGACCTTTCTGCAGACTTGCTTTAATGAAAAGGTCTAGCTCCCCATCAAGTACAGCCTGTATATTACCAGTTTCAACATTAGTTCGTAGATCCTTAATCCGAGACTGGTCGAGGACATAGGATCTAATTTGCGATCCCCACCCAATATCTGCCTTGCTATCCTCGAGTATCTGCTGATCTTCTTTTCTTTTTAGCATTTCTTCCTCGTACAGGCGACTCCTGAGTAACTTCATAGCCTGCTCTCGGTTCTTATGCTGCGACCGCTCGTTTTGGCACTGTACGGCGATACCGCTAGGTTTGTGGGTTAAGCGCACTGCAGAATCAGTTTTATTAACATGCTGTCCTCCTGCACCACTAGCCCGGTATGTATCGACTCTAAGATCACCAGGATTAATATCTATCACAATATCGTCATCTATCTCAGGTGCCACAAAGACTGACGCAAAGGAAGTGTGTCTGCGACTACCTGAATCAAAAGGTGACTTGCGGACTAATCGATGCACACCCGTTTCAGTTCTAAGCCAACCAAAAGCATAATCACCCGAAAATTTAACCGTAGCGCTCTTTATGCCTGCGACATCGCCAGCGGAAAGTTCAATAAGTTCACATTTGAAACTATGAGATTCTCCCCACTTTAGATACATCCGTAAAAGCATTTCCGCCCAATCTTGAGCCTCTGTGCCTCCAGAGCCGGCCTGAATATCAAGAAATCCGTGACATTGATCTGTTTCACCGGAAAACATCCGACGAAACTCTAATTGGGAGATCAATTCTTCATTAGACGCAAGTTCGGATTTAATTAAGGCAACAACCTCGTCATCATCCTCGGTACTAACTAACTCTAACAGCTCTCGAGTCTCTTCCAGTTCAATAGATAATCGCTCAATAACTCCAACAACTTTCTCAAGATTAGATTTCTCTCTCCCAAGGGCTTCTGCTACTTTTGGATCGTCCCAAATGTTTGGCGATTGCAACTCTAGGACGACTTCGGATAATCTCTCGCTCTTAGCCGAATAGTCAAAGATACCCCCTGAGCAATTCCACTCTGTGTATCATCGATTCTATCTCAACAAATATAGCATTCAATTCCATAACTAAATTTAACTATCCTAACCTCACCATTGTATCGATATTACCAAACATAAGAAATCGATAAAAACAATTACGGACTTACACGGACTCCACAAAATCAAGCTTAAGTTGCAGCGTTTCCTTCCCTCGGTAGCGATTTACCGATAAGTGATAAACAGCCTTAATCCGCGAAGCATTCAAAACCCAGTCCTCCTCCGCCGCACCGAAAGCGATGGCCTGAAGATTAGTAACATCTTCGTCAATTTCCAATAGGAGCCGAACATGGGACTCTCCTATAATGTGCCTCTCCTTGATAACGAACTCTCCATGGAATTTTGGC
>CACEAA010000013.1 GCA_902557415.1 uncultured Pseudomonadota bacterium
TAAATGTGACAGCAGATCACTTGGATAGACATAAATCTTTTGATTGCTATCTAAAAATCAAGAAAAAGATATTGAAAAACTCTAAATATTCGCTCGTTAACTTAGACGACAAGTCTTTAGCGTGTTTTATAAATAGGCGAGGGGTGAAAGGATTTAGTTGTAATGCTGATAGTAAAAGCGACTACTGTATTAGGACTAGAGGCGACGCTTTATTTTTGGAGAGCGTTTCGCAGGAGTTTTTAGCGGCAGAGGAGCTTAGCCTCACAGGAGATCATAATTACTCGAATAGTATTGCAGCTTTAGGAATCGTCGATATGTTTTTAGGTTCGGTATCTGACCGAGCGACTCAGGCATTAAAGGAATTTCGTAGTCTTCCTCATCGAGGTCAAGTAATTGGACAAAAAAGCGGGGTAGAGTTTATTGATGATTCTAAAGCCACTAACACCGCTGCGGCACTGGCAAGTATTTTGAGCATCCGATCTTGTAAATCACTAATTTTGATCGCAGGTGGAGCGACCAAGGGTGCGAGCTATATAGAATTCATTGAGCAAGTTGTTAATCATTTGCGAGCCGCAGTTCTATTAGGGGAAACAGCGCTTGAACTAAAAGAATTGTTTGCTGATCGGATTGAATGTGTTCTAGCGGATACTATGTCAAATGCTGTAACTTCAGCAATGGATTTAGCTACGAAGGGCGATAAGGTATTACTCGCGCCGGCGTGCTCTAGTATCGATATGTTCGATGATTATAGACAAAGAGGATTGGCTTTTCAGGAGGCCGTAGCGGCTTTAGGAGAGTTAAATTGACCAATAGTTTCAGAGTCCAGGCGACTAGAGACGGTTCGCGCACATCAAAATTCCTAGATGGTTACGACAAATGGCTTATCGGCTGTATTTTAGTTTTAATTTCTTTCGGTCTCGTTATGGTATTGTCAACGTCAGGATCGCTAGCCGAGAGTAGAGGTTTATCGCCCTTTTATTATTTTTGGCGGCAAGTAGTGGCGATAAGCGTCGGCTGTTTGGTCTCATTATTCTTGGTAAGAATTGATACTGAGAATATTTCTCGGTTGGGTTTTGCTGCGATTTTATTCGCAATGTTGTGTCTGCTTGCAGTCATCATTCCGGGATTTAGTCACGAAGTTAACGGCAGCAAGAGGTGGCTATATGTGGGAACAGTATCATTTCAGCCGTCGGAGTTTACCAAACTTGCTTCAATCATCTATTTGTCTGCGTATCTAGTCAGACATAATCTACAAGTCAGGTCAGAATTCATGGGTTTCATTAAGCCGATGTTTGTTTTGGCGTTGATTGCAATATTATTGTTATTAGAGCCAGACTATGGGGCATGCGTAGTCTTGTTTGGCACGAGTATCGGAATGTTATTTTTAGCTGGTGTGCCAATTGTTAAGTTTTTTATCGGAGGAGCGCTGGTTACCGCTGTTCTTTCGTTCATAGCCATCCGAGAGGAGTATCGGATGGAAAGGATACTGTCTTTTTTAAATCCTTGGGAGGATGAGCGGGGAGCGAGTTGGCAGTTGACGAATGCGTTAATCGCTATGGGGCGAGGTGATTGGTTTGGTGTTGGGTTAGGGAATAGTGTTCAGAAATTAGGTTATTTACCGGAACCGCATACAGACTTTGTTTTTGCCGTGATAGGAGAAGAATTTGGCGCATTAGGTGCCGCTCTGGTCATTTTAACCTTTATGTTTGTAGTGTGGCGTATCTTCAGAATTGGAGCGGCAGCAGAAAGGGGAGGTAATATTTTTGGTGCTTATTTAACTTACGGAGTTGGGTTCGTTGTAGGTATCCAAGCTCTTGTTAATATAGCAGTAAATGTTGGATATCTCCCGACAAAAGGTCTCCCTTTACCTCTTTTGAGCTATGCCAGTAATAATTTAGTTATTACTATTATTGGTCTAGCTTTAGTCGTGAAGATTGGGCGCGAGATTGATTATGCCGATATCTCTCGATTGATAGGACGCGGCGTATGACAAGATCGATCGTCATCTTTTCTGGAGGAACCGGCGGTCACGTATATCCCGGGTTAGCTGTAGCGACTCAGCTTAGAAAAAAGGGTGTTACTTGTTACTGGGTTGGGACCGAGTCTGGCCTAGAGGCACGTGTTATCCCAGAAAATGGGTTTTCTTTTCATCCGATTAAGATAAAAGGATTTCGTAGAAATGGACTGAGACGATGGCTGGTGGCGCCTTTTTATTTGACGCAATCTATTTTTTCAGCACTGCGGATTTTGCATCGTAAAAAGCCTGATGCGGTCTTAGGAATGGGTGGCTTCGTGAGTGCTCCTGGGGGTATCGCTGCTTGGATATATAGGTGCCCATTGATAATTCATGAGCAAAACACAATTCCAGGATTAGCAAATCGAATTCTTGCATACCTATCGTCTTGCAATCTCGAGGCCTTTCCAAATAGTTTCCACTCAAAACTTGGAGCGACTGTTACCGGTAATCCAGTCCGCCAAGAAATCATTCAGATAGGAGAGCAACGATTAAAAAAAGGCACCGACGAGACATGCAATATACTAATTTTTGGAGGGAGTCGGGGTGCACGTATCCTCAATGAAATAGTACCTAAGGCATTGAGTAAGATTGACAGGCGTAAGATAAGCGTTCTTCATCAGTGTGGTGTTGAGTCCGAAGAGGCCGTAAAGAACGAGTACAATAAGCTTGGGCTCAGTAGTGATAGCCGTATTTGTGCATTTATAGATGATATGGCTGACGCCTATGATTGGGCGGATCTTGTGATTTCTCGAAGTGGAGCTATGACGCTGTCTGAGTTGACGACGGCTGGCTTGGTGTCCGTATTAGTACCCTACAAATATGCGGTTGACGATCATCAAACAAAAAACGCTGAGTATTATAGCAAGAGAAATGCCGCCTTTCTGATCCGAGAGGATAGATTTACTCCTAACAAGCTAAAAAGCGTATTGGATAAAATTCTAAATAATGATGTTTTGTATAACTCTGTAGGAGATGCTGCGAGATCCCTTGGACACATGCGAGCTACTGAGCTAGTTGTTGAGAAGTGTATGGAGTTTGTAAATGCATAACTCATTTGGCTCAATGCATCGTGTCAGAAAAATCCACTTCATAGGGATATGTGGTGCAGGAATGAGTGGTATTGCAGAGGTTCTTAATAACATTGGCTATTCTATAACTGGCTCTGATATCGCAGATTCTGATTCTTTCCATCGTCTAAAAAGTCAAGGTATTGAAGTTAAATTACAGCACAAGGCCGAGAGTATTGAGGGTGCCGATGTTGTTGTTTATTCAAGTGCCATTCCTAGTGACAATGTGGAGCTAATAGAGGCTCGTAATAGGCGCATTCCTATAGTCCCTCGTGCTGAGATGCTTGCTGAGTTAATGCGATTTAGAAACGGGATTGCGGTAGCTGGAACCCATGGTAAAACTACTACTACGAGCCTGATTGCGGCAATTCTAGCCGATGCTAATTTAGATCCAACTTTTGTAGTTGGTGGTTTAGTGAGGAGTACAAATTCTAATGCCAGATTAGGTAATGGAGAGTATTTGGTGGCAGAAGCGGATGAAAGTGACGGGTCATTTTTATTGCTACAGCCAGTAGTTTCGGTCATCACTAATATAGATGCCGATCACTTGTCCGCGTACGCTAATAATTTTCATACACTGCAGCAGTCATTTTTGGAGTTTGCTCGACGCTTACCCTTTTATGGTGTTGCTTGTGTCTGTATTGATGATAAGGCTATAGCTGAAATTGAACCCGAAATTCGTGCCAGAGTTATTACTTATGGTTTTGGCTCGCAGGCAGATGTAAGAGGCGTATATCTGAAACCTACTGAAAAAGGAGAACACTTTAGAGTAACTGCGAAAGAAGATCGGCTTGAGAGAGAATTTACGTTAAATCTTTTTGGGCGTCATAATGTTCAGAACGCACTTGCCGCGATAGCTGTAGGATTAGAGCTGGGCGTTAATTTTGAGACTATTGACAGGGCACTCCGCAACTTTCAAGGGATAGATCGCAGATTTCAGGTAACTGATAAAGTAATAATAAATAATAAAGTTCTTACAGTAATCGATGACTACGGTCATCACCCTACTGAACTGTCGGCAGTTTTCGAAACAGTAAGGAAGCATTGGAAAGGCAGGCGAATATGTGCTGTTTTTCAGCCTCATAGGTACTCTCGAACAAAAGAATTGTTTGACGATTTTGTGACTGTGCTGTCGAGGACTGACACTTTAGTTTTGTTAGAAGTTTATTCCGCTGGAGAGGCCATTGTGCCCAGTGCCGATAGTAAAGCGCTTGCACATGCGGTGAGCGCGAGACGACAGGTTGCGCCTATACTCGTGGAACATTTAGGGCAGGCGCGTGAAATGATCGAGGAGATTGTTGAGGATAATGATGTCTTAGTTTTCCTGGGCGCGGGAAGTATCAGTAGCTTAGCAAGAGATTTTGTTTCGTGATAACCACTAACAAAAAACATGATTTTTTTTCCGTTTCTGGCATGCAAAGGAATATTGACCTATCTAAGTATTCGACCTGGCGTTGCGGGGGAACGGCAGATTACTTTTTTCAGCCTCAGAATAAAAATAAACTTTGTGAGTTCATTGAAGTATACGGCCGAGATTATTCTATTTTATGGCTTGGACTAGGAAGCAATATATTGTTTCGTGATGCTGGCGTTGATTCGGTGGTTGTTCTGACCGCTGGTAACTTATCGTCAATTTCTTGGGGGCAATCAGATCTGTTATATGTTCAGTGTGGGACTCCTTGCGCGAAAATTGCACGTGAGGCTGCTAGACGAAGCTTCGGAGAGCTAGCATTTTTGGCCGGCATACCGGGAACGTTGGGAGGAGCGCTCAAGATGAACGCAGGCGCCATAGGTAGCGAGATTTGGTCGTTTGTTGACAAGGTAGAGACTGTTACTACGAATGGTGAAATTCGGCACCTTAGTGCTTCGGAGTATAAGCCATTTTATCGAGGTGTTGAGGGCCCAGAGTTGCAGTTCCTAGGGGCTTGGTTGCGGCTTTCGGAAAAAACACCTCATGCTTCAGAAAAGATTAGGGAGGTCTTAGTCAAGCGGAGCGAGTCACAGCCTACAGGTGAGTTTACATGTGGCTCTGTTTTTAAAAATCCTGTCGGCCATTATGCGGGCGAGTTAATAGAAAAGTGCGATTTAAAGGGCTTCCGTCTGGGAGACGTTGCGGTCTCTGAAAAACATGCCAACTTTTTCATCAATCACGGGGAAGCCTCCTCGAGAGAGATTGAGGGCCTTATTGAACTAGTTAAAGCTAGAGTTAGGAGCAGGTTTGGTGTGATGCTCGAAGAAGAGGTGCGGATTTTGGGAAAAGAGAAAAAGTATGAGTAATTGTTACTAGTGGATAGAAAAGATTATTTTGTTACTGATGCGATTATATTAGAAGCTGGTCACGTCGGAGTACTGATGGGAGGAAACTCCGCTGAGAGAGAGATCTCGCTAGAAACAGGTGCACATGTTCTCTCATGCTTAAAAGAATCGGGTATAAACGCTACCCCTATAGATTGGGACGGGAAACTGGGTGCGTCTGAAAATTATACGCAATACGATAGAATTTTCATTGCTGCCCATGGTGTTGGTGGCGAAGATGGGAAAATCCAGTCAGTACTTGAGCTTTTAGATATCCCGTACACGGGGACTAAGGTACTAGGATGCGCATTATCTATGGATAAAATCCGAGCCAAGCTAGTCTGGTTGGGCTTAGACTTATTGACGCCTTCGTTCGAGGTGATCGACTATGAGACTGACTCGACGTCGTTAGTAAAAAAAATTGGACTACCTTTGATAGTTAAGCCAGCGAGAGGGGGCTCCAGCTTTGGTATTACCAAAGTCGATGAAGTTAGCCAGCTAGCGGAAGCTATTTCACACGCTAAAAAATTTGATTCTTTGATCATAGCCGAATCCTACATCACTGGGGAAGAGTATACGGTTTCAATTTTATTAGATCAGGCTTTGCCCGTAATAAAAATCAAAACTCCTAGAGCATTTTATGATTTTGAGGCGAAGTATCGAAGTATAAGTACAGAATATCTTTGCCCATGTGGGCTGGAGTCGGAAGCCGAGGAGACGATTCAAGGAATTGCCCTAAAAGCCTTCAGTGCGCTCGGTGGCAGTGGGTGGGGACGGATCGATTTTATGAAAGATGAGTTCGGAAAATTTTGGCTAATTGAGATGAATACTGTTCCTGGTTTGACGAGCCATTCTTTATTTCCTATGTCAGTGCATCACTCTGGAATAAAAATTACACAGGCAGTATTCAGTATTCTTTTATCGAGTATGACTAATGAGTAAAAAAGTTTCATCGCGTTTAGGAGCGAAAAATTGGCCTTCTTCGGTACTAGTTCTCGCCGTTGGGGTGTTTTTTACAGTTACAACTCTACTGATACTCTTAGTCGTGAAAATGTCTGACCCCTCAGTATTACCAATAAATAAAGTAGTCGTGTCGGGTAAACTTCAACACCTACAAAAGAGTGAGTTGCGATCAATCGTGCGCAGCGGTCTAGGTGGGCGAGGTTTTTTTCGAGTGAATGTTAATGAAATCCAAGACTTACTAATGGAACAGCCTTGGATTGATGAAGCAGTAGTTAGACGAGTTTGGAAAGACACACTGTTAATAAATATTAAAGAACAAATTGCAGTCGCAGTTTGGGGGAAAGGAGCATTTTTAAACACGGTTGGAGAAATCTTTAGACCTGAGACGCCCTCAAAGATCTCAGGACTAGTTCGATTTACGGGACCAGAAGGCTTCGAGCAGGTAATGCTAGAACATTACGGACTTATTACTAATAAATTGTCTAATACTTCGATAGTAATTGCTGAAGTCGTTCTTTCAGATAGGGGTTCCTGGACATTAATTACCTCCGACAGAAAAGAGTTAATTTTTGGAAAACAATTTTTATCCCAGAGATTAGAGAGATTTTTAGTAGGCTATCACAAAAATTTGTCTGCGCAATGGGCTGGCGTTAGGCGCGTTGACTTAAGGTATTCAAACGGTTTAGCAATTGCTACTGACATACTTTTGTAATGGGATAGGATTTAGTGCGGATGATTAGTTATGGGTATAAACAATTGAATATAGGGTTCGTTTTATTATGAAACATACAGAAAAGAGACTGATCATAGGACTAGATATTGGCACATCCAAAGTCGTTGCTATGGTAGGGGAATTCTCATCGGATAATCAAGTGGAAGTAGTAGGCTTAGGTTCTCATCCGTCCCGCGGTCTGAAAAAGGGTGTAGTTGTAAATATCGAGTCTACGGTTCAGTCGATCCAGAGAGCTATCGAAGAAGCAGAGCTTATGGCAGGTTGTCAAATTAGTTCAGTCTACGCCGGAATATCTGGCGGGCATATTAGAAGCTTAAACTCTCATGGAGTCGTCCCGATAAAAGATGGTGAAGTCACACACGGAGACGTCGAACGCGTCATGGAGGCTGCCAGAGCTGTAGCGATACCCTCTGACCAACAAATTATACATATTTTAGCCCAAGAATTTATTATCGACGGACAAGAGGGCATTGTTGATCCAATAGGTATGTCAGGTGTAAGACTAGAGGCGAAGGTACATATGGTCACCGGCGCAGTTTCAGCAGTACAGAACATTGAGAAGTGCGTAAGACGTTGTGGTTTAGAAGTCGACGAAGTAATTTTACAGCAACTCGCATCTTCATTTTCTGTATTAACAGAGGAAGAAAAAGAGTTAGGAGTATGTCTATGCGATATTGGCGGTGGCACCACAGATATCGCAGTTTTTTTAAACGGTGCTATCCATCACTCGGCGGTGATTCCCATAGCTGGAGATCAGGCTACAAAAGATATAGCCATAGCGCTCCGAACTCCAAGCCACCATGCGGAAGATATCAAAATTCGGTATGCCTGCGCTTTGACGCAATTAGCTAATCCTGAAGAAATGATCGAAGTGCCAAGTGTGGGCGATCGTCCCCCCAGAAGGCTAACGCGTCAAACTTTGGCCGAAGTTATAGAGCCTCGTTACGAAGAATTATTCACCCTCATTAGTTCTGAACTTAAGCGGAGCGGTTTTGAAGAAGTAGTGGCGGCTGGGATTGTACTTACTGGAGGAGGGGCGAAAATGGAAGGCGTGATTGAACTTGCTGAAGAGGTGTTTCATATGCCAGTGCGCGTAGGTGTTCCCAAAGGTGTATCCGGGTTGGTCGATGTTGTAAGGAACCCAATTTATGCAACCGGGGTGGGTCTTTTAAGGTTCGGTTTAGAAGAGTCTTTGAGCTTTTCCAAAAAGAGTCATCGTGGCCCTCGCGCGTCGATCTTAGCGTCAATGAAGAACTGGTTCAAAGGTAATTTTTGAATTAACTACATGAATAATAGAGAAAATAATTTAGTAAATATTTAACTAGAAAATGGAGAATAAGCCATGTTTCAGATGATAGAAGAAGTTGGTTCTAAAGCAGTAATAAAGGTCATAGGTGTTGGGGGTGGCGGCGGAAATGCCGTGCAACATATGGCATCTTCTAATTTGGAACACGTAGAGTTTATCTGCGCTAATACAGATGCACAGGCACTAGAAAGTGGGAATATAAAAAATATTCTGCAGTTAGGAGAAAGTGTAACTAAAGGTTTGGGAGCAGGAGCCGATCCAAGCGTGGGTAGGCAAGCCGCGTTAGATGATACGGATTTGATTGTTGAGATGTTGCGCGGAACAGATATGGTATTCATCACCGCGGGGATGGGTGGTGGCACGGGTACTGGAGCGGCGCCTGTAGTGGCACAATTAGCCAAGGAAATGAACGTACTAACGGTAGCTGTCGTGACTCGCCCATTTTCTTTTGAGGGTCGTAAGAGAGGCGAAATAGCGGCCAAAGGAATAGAAGAATTGACTCAGTACGTTGATTCTCTGATTACTATACCAAACGAAAAACTTTTAAGTGAACTCGGAAGCGATATAAGCCTACTGGACGCGTTTAGTGCCGCAAACGATGTGTTGTTCGGGGCTGTACAAGGAGTCGCTGAGTTAATAACTTGTAGCGGTAAGATTAACGTGGATTTTGCTGACGTGCGAACGGTTATGTCTGAGAAAGGTATGGCTATGATTGGATCAGGTTCGGGCCGTGGAGAGAATAGAGCTGAAGATGCGGCGAGATCTGCCATCTGTAGCCCACTACTCGAAGATATCGATTTGACTGGCGCCAAAGGTGTTTTAGTGAATATTACGTCTAGTGCTGATTTGACAATAGGTGAATTTCAGAAGTTTGGAGACTGCGTCGCTGAATTTACATCTGACAACGCTACAGTAGTTATTGGTAATGTGGTGGATGAAGATATAAAAGATGAGGTTAGGGTTACAGTAGTAGCGACTGGCATTGGAGGGGCTGAAAGCGATAATTTTACAAGCCCAACCCTAGTTTCTTCTCTGTCTGAGAGGACCGAGGCGCAAGGTATCTATGACGAGAGTACAGATGCCGCGCTCGATAGTAAGAAAGAAAAACTAGATCCAGCAAATCTAGACGAAGAAAGTGATACGAGTTATCTCGATATCCCTGCTTTTTTAAGAAGGCAGGCAGACTAAACATGAAGGGGACAGATCGAACGGTTCATGTGTTATGATTGTGTTAACTAACATCAGGAACAGTCAGGGAAATGATCAAACAGAGAACCCTGAAGAATGCTATAAGAGCGACCGGTATTGGCTTGCATTCCGGAGAAGCAGTATTTTTAACTGTTAGGCCCGCCCCTGTAGATACCGGCATAGTATTCTGCCGACAAGACCTCGATCCGGTAGTTAAAATACCCGCTCGGGCGGAGCATGTGGGTAAAACGAATCTGTCTACTAGTTTGATCAAGGATGGTGTTAAGGTTTCGACCGTAGAACATCTATTGTCGGCTTTTGCAGGTCTTGGTGTTGATAATGCGTTTGTTGATCTTACGTCTTCCGAAGTTCCTATAATGGATGGTAGCGCAGGTCCATTCGTTTTTCTCCTGCAATCTGCGGGAATCACTCAACAATGTCAGTCAAAAAAATTTATTAGAATCAAAGAAGAAATTGTAGTTTCAGACGGCGATAAATGGGCGAGTTTTAAGCCGTTTCATGGCTTTAAAGTCTCGTTTGCAATAGAGTTTCAGCATCCAATTTTCGACGGCAAAATTAGTCGTTCCGAGATTGATTTTTCAACCACGTCTTTTGTTAAAGAGATCAGTCGAGCTAGAACTTTTGGATTCATGAAGGATGTCGAAGCCCTTCGTGAAAAAAATTTGGTGCTTGGCGGGAGCTTAGATAACGCTGTAGTTGTTGATGAGGATCGTGTGTTAAATGAAGATGGTCTAAGGTATGAAGATGAGTTTGTGAAGCATAAAATACTAGATGCTATCGGTGATTTATATTTGCTGGGATATGGGTTAATCGGAGCGTTTGATGGGTTTAAGTCCGGACATGAGCTCAATAATCGATTGATTAGAAAAATTTTAGGCACAACTGATGCTTGGGATCTGGTGTCCTTAGAGGACTCTGATCTCTCACCTATAATATTTCAACAACCGCTCACTTAGGTCTACTGTATATCTAAAGCTTATCTGATATTTTTAGCTAATCGATGCAAAGCATCTTGTAGTTTTCTATTTTTAATAGTCGATGCTTGCTTGGTGAGTAAGTCCCTGACCGGCTCAGACGCAAATCGCGTTTCATCTTTTTTAATAGTGGTTATTCGTGCGTGCGCAGTCCTAGATTGTATTAGCTTAATTTCATTTATTGCTGGGAAATTATCTAATTTTTTTAATTTTTTCATTATACTGGGCGCCTCGAAGCGCATATTAGTTGCCCAAATCGGAGAATCTGCGGAGACTACCAGAAGACCGTCTCTAATAGTTGCTAGTGTCACGTGATTTATTAAAGACTTTGGCAAGACCGATTGAAATATTTTATTCAGCTGATAAAGTTTTTTCGCTTCTAGTCGCAATCGCCCAATAACCGAGTCTGGATCTGCAACTCTAACTATTGGCTTCGGTTTTTTCTCACTCATAAATCTCCTTAGACTCCCGGTTACGGGGTATGCGCAATATATTCCATGCTATATATTTTTAGTTAGAGCTAAATTATATTGATTTGCTACAATATACTATAAAACAGTTAGTATTATGTCCCCCAAATATCGATAGGGTAAATTCGTAAATGGCTATCAATTCTACATCTTTCGTACAAGGGATCTTGTCAAAATTTTTCGGCAGCAGTAATGAGCGTACACTCAAACGGGCGCGTAAAGTAGTGTCCGACATTGCCGCATTTGAGGATGAATTAGAGAATTTGCCCCATGATGATCTGAAAGCAAAAACTGAGTTTTTTCGGGAGAGATTTTTGAACGGAGATAGTCTGGATAGTCTCTTGCCGGAAGCCTTTGCTGTAGTCCGTGAGGTTAGTCGACGAGTATTAGGTATGCGCCACTTCGATGAACAGATGATCGGAGGGATGATGCTACATGAAGGGAAAATTGCAGAAATGCGCACGGGTGAGGGTAAAACTTTGGCCGCGACGCTACCAGTTTATTTAAATGCTTTGTCTGGGAAATCTGTGCACGTAGTTACTGTAAATGATTACCTAGCTCAGCGTGATTCGGAGTGGATGGGGAAACTATATAACGCGCTTGGACTTTCTGTTGGTGTAATAGTTGGTGGCATGGAGCAACAAGATCGTAAAGCAGCTTACGCATGTGATATTACGTACGGGACAAATAATGAGTTTGGGTTTGATTACTTAAGGGATAACATGAGTTTTAATTCCGAGCAGCAGGTACAACGCGACCTCACTTTTGCTGTTATAGACGAAGTCGATTCAATTTTAATTGATGAAGCTAGGACCCCATTAATTATTTCTGGGCCCGCTGATGATCGAAGCGATATTTATACAAAAATAAATGATTTAGTAACTAGTTTAGTAGTCCAAACTCAAACTGGAGATGATGAAACTTTAGGTGCATCCGGGGACTATTCTATCGATGAAAAATCTAGACAAGTATATTTAACTGAGAGCGGTCACGAGCGTGTTGAGGGAATATTAATGCAAGCCGGACTCTTGGATATTAACGACAGTCTCTACAGCACAACCAATATTTCGCTCGTGCATCATGTATATGCAGCGATTAGAGCTCAGAGTTTATTTCAACGAGATGTTGATTATGTTGTTCAGAATGGGCAAGTCGTAATTGTTGATGAGTTTACCGGGCGCACAATGCCAGGTCGACGTTGGTCTGATGGGCTGCATCAGGCAGTAGAGGCTAAAGAGGGTCTAGTTATTCAGGAGGAAAATCAGACTCTTGCTTCGATTACCTATCAAAACTATTTTCGCCTTTACGAAAATTTATCTGGTATGACCGGGACTGCAGATACTGAAGCTTACGAATTTCAAGAAATCTATGATTTGGAAGTGGTTGTGATCCCTACCCATAAGCCTATGGTTAGAGAGGATCATGGTGATTTGGTTTATTTAAGTCAGAGTGAAAAATTTCAGGCTATTTTGGAAGATGTGCAGAACTGTGTTGAAAGAGGACAACCAGTTCTTGTCGGTACAACGTCAATCGAGACATCAGAATATCTGTCAAATTTATTGAAACGGAACAAAATCAAACATGAAGTTCTGAATGCCAAGTTTCATGAGCAAGAGGCCAGAATCATTGCTAATGCAGGCGCTTCGGGAAGCGTCACGGTAGCTACTAATATGGCTGGGAGAGGTACCGATATAGTATTAGGCGGTAGCCCCGAGGCTGCGTCGAGTGACTTAGGAGACAGCAATAGGCCTAATGATCCAATTTGGGAGCGGAATAATCAGAATGTGATCACTGCGGGAGGGCTCCACATTATTGGTACTGAGCGCCATGAATCTCGTAGGATAGACAATCAACTTAGAGGGCGCTCTGGCAGACAAGGAGATCCGGGTTCAAGTCGTTTCTACTTGTCTTTAGAAGACAGTTTGATGCGAATATTTGCATCAGAGAAAGTGTCGGGTTTAATGAAGAAACTAGGTATGGCAGAAGGTGAGGCGATTGAACACCCTTGGGTGAGTAAGGCTATTGAGAATGCTCAAAGAAAAGTTGAAGGAAGAAATTTTGATGTTCGTAAACAGTTATTGGAGTTTGATGATGTAGCGAATGATCAAAGAACGCATGTTTATGCTCAGCGAAGAGAAATCATGAATGCAAATAGTATAAAGGAAACAATTCTGCAAATACGTGATGACATAGTGTTTGAATTAGTAGAGAGGTACTTAGTATTAGAAAGCGATGGAGGCGACTGGAACCTGCGAGAACTTGCGCAAAGTCTCGAAAATGAGACTAGTATCCATATCGATCTAGGTGAATATTCGAGTAGCTCCGATCTATATTCTTTGCGAGAAAAAATACTAAAGGACGCTGAGGAGGTTTATAAAAAGAAAGAAGAAATGGTCGGAGAGACTGCAATTCGGGAATTCGAGAAAAGTGCGATGCTTCAGGTGTTAGATACCAAATGGAAAGAACATCTTGCGGCAATGGATCACTTGCGACAGGGAATACATTTGCGCGGGTTCGCGCAGAAGAATCCAAAACAAGAGTATAAGCGGGAAGCATTTGAAATGTTTTCTGTAATGCTTGACCAAATCAGACGATCTATTACTAAGATAATATGTGGGTTACAAATTTCCATGGGCGAGCAGCTCGAACAAACTCGGCGCAAGGAACTAGAGCTTTCTGAAGAAAATTACCAGCGAGCAGATCATAGTGAGTTCAAAAATTATGAGAACTCTGAAAATTCTTCGTCGAGTTCGGATAAACCTTTTGTCAGAAAGGGGCTTAAAATAGGACGGAATGACTTGTGTCCATGCGGCTCTAAGAAAAAATATAAACTGTGTCATGGCAGGCTCTGAGAAAAGCGTGGTGTATGTACCATGAGTGTTAAACTTTTAAAAGAAATTTTGCCAGTAGATGGGATACGACTAGGTGTTGCCGCCAGTGGAGAGCGTTACGAAAATAGAAATGATCTGCTGGTTATGGAGCTATCAGAGGGCACTTCTAGTGCTGCCATATTTACCAAGAACGTGTTTTGTGCAGCCCCGGTTACCGTTGCGCGTAGTCATCTAAAGACGATGGCTCCGAGATACCTAATAGTAAATGCCGGAAATGCAAATGCTGGAACAGGTGCCGTTGGTAAAGAAGATTCCGAAAAAATATGTTTGTCTTTAGCTAAGGAAGTCGGTTGTCCAGTTGAAGCTGTCCTGCCGTTTTCTACTGGTATCATTGGCCAGTTCATGGCTACTGAGCGCATTTGTAATGCGATAGGTGAGTGTGTTTTGGATCTGGCCGAAAATAACTGGGCCCGAGCGGGTAGAGCAATTATGACTACCGATACTACTCTGAAAATGAGAAGTGCGACCGCAGATATTAATGGAGTTCTCACCACAGTGACCGGTATTGCTAAAGGTAGCGGTATGATTAAACCTGATATGGCTACTATGTTAGCTTTCGTGTCTACCGATGCGACAGTGAGTCCACAGCTACTGCAGTCTATTTGTCGGGAAGTTGCTGAAGTAAGTTTCAACCGTATTACAGTGGATGGTGATACATCTACTAATGATGCCTTCGTTTTAACAGCAACGGGTGCTCATCAAGATAGAGAAATATTTAGTGGTAGTGAGGGATGTCGCGAGTTAACTGAAGCTATAATTTTAGTTTGTAAGGAATTGGCTAAAGATATCGTTCGCGACGGAGAAGGAGCTACAAAGTTCGTTACGATTACAGTTTTTGGTAACGAAGAACGTGAAAGGACTCAAGTGGCATATGCGGTGGCAGAATCCCCCTTAGTTAAAACAGCATTATTTGCATCTGACGCGAACTGGGGTCGTATATTGGCTGCCATAGGTCGGTCAGTTGCGCCTGGCACATATTTGAAGGACATCAATATTAATGTTTCTGGGGTCTCGCTTGTAAAAGAAGGAGAGCCAGTCATATTGAATAATAGTGTTGATATTAACCAGATATTCTCGCAGCGCGATATTGAGTTTTCTATCTATTTAAATGACAGTGACTCCTCTACTACAGTGTGGACATGTGACTTCTCTTACGATTATGTGCGTATAAACGCAGAATATCGGACTTAGCATTTTGTGATTTTTATTTAAGCATGGCCTATTTAATCCGTTAAATTTAGTTGCAGAGGATGTATTTTGCGAAGAGAAATTCCGATAGTTGTGGGTTTAGTACGAGGTGCCGCGCGAAAAATTTTAATAAGTAAAAGAAAAGTCGGTGCACTTGAAGGAGGGCTTTGGGAGTTTCCGGGAGGTAAAATAGAGGATGGTGAGCCTCCTTTACAGGCTCTTGCTCGTGAGCTAGAGGAAGAAGTAGGGGTGCTGCCCTCGGTAGCAGTGCCTACTTTGTCTTACACTTATAGTCACAAGTGTTATGATTTAAAATTTTTTGTGTACGACGTGCCGAAATGGTCAGGGACTGTGAATCCTCGGGAAGAACAAGAGATCCTTTGGGCAAGTGATTACGAATTAGAAAATTATGATATGCCCATGCCGAACAAGCCGCTAAAGATTGCGACAATACTTCCGCGTTATTCATTGGTCACGGCATCTTTTGTAGGCGACGAGGAAGCGTACTTGAGACGAATTGAATTATGTCTTATGGGAGGAGTGCGTTTAATACAATTCAGGCCTCAGGTCTCGGACAAAATTTTACTTTCGAGACTAGCGCAAAGAGTGAGTATTTTGTGTAAAAAATTTAATGCTTTGGTGATGTTGAATATTGCAATGGTTGCGGACCAATTTCAGGAATTAGTGCAATACTTCGACGGAGTCCATTTCCCGTCGCAGGAATTACTAACATTGACTAAAAGGCCGGTACCAAGTTCTATCTTGATAAGCGCTTCGTGCCATAATCAAGTGGAAATTTTGAGAGCGCAAGAGATCGGTCTGGATTTTGTGTACTTGTCCCCAGTGCTTCCGCCTATCTCACACTTAGTCTCTACCCATTTAGGCTGGAAAAAATCGGCCGATCTAGTGCGTGATGCCTCGCTACCTGTCTATGCCTTAGGTGGAATGAAACCATCGAATATCTCTACCGCATGTAGTATAGGGTTGCATGGTATTAGTATGGTATCTGGACTTTGGGATTCTCCAGATCCGGGCGGCACAATCAGCGAGATTGAAAAAGCTTTATTAACTTTTGAGGTATGATGTCTCAGCTTGCAATTCCACAGTGTTCAACGAAGAATTCGATGTTTTCGGTGGTTTTTTTGGGCTTTGTTCTTGTTGAAGTGTGAACATAGAATCGAATCGTAAACCTGTGCTTGCCGCCGCTGATTTCAGGGAAAATAGACGCCTCTTTTGGGAGGTGTATCCTTAGAAGAGAGTGTTTTGCATTAGTGTCGAGTGTTTCTTGATAAAATCCGTTAGCTGCATTCGCATTCGATACGTGTCCACTTTCCCTAATAACTCCTAAAATAAGCTTACTTGCCCATAGGATGGGTCTGAGATCTTCCATCCATTCATTGAGCTGTGATGCTCTTTCTACTTCTCCTTTATTTATCCAGTAGTAGAGCCGAGGAATATCGAAATGACAGGCGCCTCCCGAAATTCCCAATCGTTTTCTGACCTGCGTCGCGAGCTCATCTTTTTGTAGCAGATTTCCCGGCTGATAATCTCGTATTCGAAGAAAATTCAAGCCTTCATTCATTTCAGATAATAATGTCGTGAGGCTTTTACTGTCGACATTAGGATTACCTGACAGCTTTTTAAACGAAGATATTATGATTTCTAGCTCGTGTATTAAATCTTTTTTGATATCGACACGTTGGATGAAGTCACAAGCCTCTATCATTTGGATTAACGCCATTCTAGAACTATCGCAGGATTTTTCGTCAATATTGTTCTGTATTTGGGAAAAAAAATGTTCTAGCCTTAGAAAGTTTCGTGTTCTTTCGTTGAGTGGTAGCTCGTAGGAAGTGAGATCGGGTTGTAAAGAAAACGGTCTACTAGGAATCATCACAAATATTACTAATTATCTGCGGTAGGTAAAGCTTGATAAGTTTCATGAAGTGATTGAACTTGATCATTTAGTTGTGACGTAGGTCCGTTATTTACAATTATATCATCTGCAATTGCAAGCCTATCTTTTCTGCTTGCTTGTGTATTCATGATAGCAACTACTGTTTCATTAGCAAGTTTGTCCCTAGAAATCACCCTTTCCATTTGAATTTTTTCATCACAATCTACTACCAGGATTCGATCAAACATACTTTTATTTGTACTTTCTGCGATCAATGGTACTGAGAGCAGGCAATAGCTTGCACTTACTCGTGAGATTTGTACGTTCATTTCTTTTCTTACTTCGGGGTGTACAATTCGCTCTAAAATTTTTCTTCTAGTAGGGTCCGAAAACACGAGTTTTTTGACTTTTGGTCTATCTAGCTCCCCCGATTCAGTAAGGATACTATCTCCAAACTCGGCAACAATCGCTTGCAATGCCGGCTGGTTTTTTTTAACTACATCTTTTGCGATGATGTCCGCGTCTATTATTGGTATCCCAAATAACTCGTGAAACAGGTTACATACTGTTGTTTTACCTGAGCCGATGCCTCCGGTTACCCCGACGACAAACGTTGAGCCTGAACGTTTGATACTTCTAGTCAAATTGTCACCTGACGCTTTTAGAAAATTATGTGTTGAGACTACAGGAAATATCACTATAAACGAAAGGCTTTTTTAGTATTGACGACTTTTAATTAGATTTTAGTCTACGAATGTGGTTTTTCCGCATCGATGTCTAGTGCTGCTAATAAAGTATTTAGATCACTAGGTAAGTGGCTTATGAATGACCATTCCTTACCCCTCTCTGGGAACGTGAACTCGAGCCTCGTGGCATGGAGAGCTTGCCTAGAGAAGGCTGAGACGGTTTCCCTAAGCGAAGTGGTTGGATTTTTTGGCATATGTGGTCGAGCTCCGTAGGTCGTATCGCCCAAAATAGGGTGACCTATCGACGCCATATGAACTCGGATCTGATGGGTTCGACCAGTTTCCAGTTGCACTTCGAGCAAAGTATGAGCTCTATATTTTTTTAGTATACGAAAATTTGTTTTCGCATACCGTCCCGAGTCACTGACTTTCATTCTAGTACGAATTATATTATCACGACGGATATTCGCTTCTACACTTCCGCCAGAGACCATAACACCATTCACGATAGCTAGATAGATTCTACTAATAGCTCTCTTTTGTAGTATCCTTGATAGGAGCGCATAGCTTTGGGTGTTGCGTGCGATAAGGAGTAAGCCTGAGGTATTTTTGTCTATGCGATGTATTAGACCTCCTCGCGGTATATATTGTAATTCTGGAAATTCATTGATAATACCGTTTAGAAGGGTTCTGTCGGGGTTGCCAGCACCTGGATGGACTACTACCCCCGGTGGTTTATTCACTACTATAAAATCTCGATTTTCAGCGATAAGCTCAAAGTCAACTTTTTGCGGCAATATTTTCTGATGACCATTTGGCTCTTGGGGAACTTTGAGTTCAATTTTATCCCCACTTTTAACTTTTGTACTTGGTTTAGCAGCGGCACCATTTAGCCTTAAAGTATGGCCGTCAATACATTTTTTTAGGACAGTCCTCGAATATTCGGCGTAAAGCTCGCACGCTGCATGATCTAATCGAGACCCGCTTAAGCGTTCTGGTATTGCGCTGGCTTGTATTTTAGGAATTTCACTTTCACTATTTTCGTTCATGTGATCTGGCATTGATATAATATTAATCACTATAATATTTTATCTGTGCGATTTTGTATCGAATAAGTTAATATTCTATTCGAATCATGTTTTGACCAATAGAAAATTAATTTCTTATGTGTGTTTTACCAAATATGAAAATTACAATCAAAAAAGCCTTTCGGTCACTTACTCTTTTACTGTTAGCTATTGGTATCTCCGGGTGTGGGTATTTTCAAAGCCAGTCGGATAGAGATCGAGAGGAAGGCAAGTGGCCTGAAGAAAGACTATATAGAATGGCTAAGGAGAAACTAGATTTTGGTTCTTGTACTGGTGCTATAGAATATTATGAAAAACTTCAGGCCAGATATCCTTTCGGTATTTACACGCAGCAGTCGCAGATCGAGCTTGCTTATTGTTATTACCGAACAGATGATCCTAACATGGCAATGGTGACTATCGATAGGTTTATTAAATTGTACCCGTCTCACCCGAATATGGCTTATGCCTTTTACTTACGGGGGCTGATCAATTTTGGCCGGGGTAGGGGACTGATAGATCGTTGGTTACCGAAAGATGGTTCGCAGCGAGATCCCGGCTTGTCTTTAGAATCCTTTAATGACTTTAGTGAAGTAGTGAAAACCTTTCCAGAGAGCATTTATGTGACGGACGCGCGCCTCCGCATGAGATTTCTACGAAATCAGTTGGCCCAACATGAGGTTAATGTGGCGAATTATTACATGCGGAGAGGGGCGTACGTCGCATCCGCTAATCGAGCGCGATATGTTGTAGAAAAGTACCAGCAGACCCCTTCAGTACCAGAGGCTTTAGTTTTGATGGCTAAATCTTATAAAATACTTGAATTAAATGAGTTGGCAGATGACGCTTTAAGAGTTCTAGAACTTAATTACCCTAATCACCTAAGGGTAGAAGAGGTTAAGCAAACTGAGGTGCAATAGTAAATTTTCAAAGTTCACTGTACTTTGAAGTGATAGGGAATCTCCTATCGCGCCCGAAGGCTCGTTTCGTGATTCTTACACCAGGAGCTGATTGTCGTCTCTTGTATTCACTTTTGTCTACTAATCGTGCGACTCTTTCTACGGTTTGTGTTTCAAACCCTCTCTGACTTATTTCGGCTGGCGTTAAGTCCTTTTCAACATATAGCTCAAGAATTTCATCAAGTATTTCGTAAGGTGGAAGGGAGTCAGAGTCTTTTTGGTCTGGCGCCAGTTCAGCCGAAGGTGCTCTTTCAATAACATTTGTCGGTATCACGTATGAACGAGAATTTCGCCATTTGGCAAGTGCATAAACTAAGGTTTTGTTCAGGTCCTTCAAAGGAGCAAATCCGCCCACCATATCTCCATATAAAGTGGAATAACCAACTGCAGCTTCACTTTTATTACTGGTAGTAATCACCATAAAGCCGGACGAATTTGATTCCGCCATAAGTAGTATCCCTCGACTTCGAGCTTGAATATTCTCTCCCGTTATTCCTTGCGTCTTATTGGGTTCATTTAGCGTGAGAGTTTTTTCAAATGAACTTACAATATCTTCGATGGAGATTACAGAGAAATCGCAGGCGAGTAGTCTAGCCTCTTCTTCTGCATCATTTACGCTCATTTCCGCTGTATATTTTGAGGGCATCGAGATGGCCCTTACCCTCTCACAGCCCAGTGCGTCAACTGCAATAGCTAATGATAGCGCGGAGTCAATACCGCCTGATAATCCAATGATACATCCTGCAAAACCGTTTTTATTTACATAATCCCTCAATCCTAGGACCAGAGATTTATAGATTGACTCTTCACTACTCAGGAGGTTATTAATTTTGCCCGCAAAAAGTATCTCATTGTGCTCTTTTTTTAGTTGAACCAAATAAAGAGTTTCAACATGAGATTCTGCTTGTCCCACGATAGTCCCGGTTTTATCTACTACAAAAGATCCGCCATCAAATACTAATTCATCTTGACCACCGATTGTATTTAAATACATGATTGGCAACTTGCTAGAAATTGCTGCTTTTTTTAAAGCGGCTCTTCTATCATTGATCTTATCGCTATGAAAAGGCGAGGCATTGATATTACAAATGACATCAGCTCCTTCGCTAGCCAAGTCTTGCGCGGTCAGAGGGTTCCAGATATCTTCACAAATACTTAACCCAAGTTTGAAACCAGAAATATGAGCGACGCAGGGCTTGTTACCTGGTTTAAAGTAACGCTTCTCGTCAAACACAGAATAGTTTGGAAGTTCTCGCTTGCGATAGCGTGAGTTTATTTTTCCTCCGTGTAGAACTGCACAACTATTATAGATTTTCTTATTGTCTATTTCTGGGTATCCTAGGATCACATGCAAGCGACCCGTATGTCGCGCGATTTTAAATAGCGAGTTTTCAACCTGCTCATATAAATGGGGGCGTAATAAAAGATCTTCAGGCGGGTACCCGGTGATGGCTAGCTCAGGAAAGACAACCACATCAGCGTCTAATTCGGTTTCCGCACGCTCACATTTGGCGATAATCTTTTGAGTATTTCCCAGGATATCCCCTACACACAGGTTAACCTGCGCAAGCACTACATTTAAAGTCTCTGACATATGGGTGCCTTGACGGAGATCTTTTGCGCAAACATTAGAGCAAGTTCACTTGACAACTTTTGCCATAGCCGGTCCCATTTCAGCAGGAGATCTAACAGTGATTACGCCTGCTTTATCAAGTGCTTTAAATTTGTCGTCAGCTGTTCCCTTACCGCCTGAAATTATTGCCCCCGCATGGCCCATGCGTTTACCAGGAGGTGCCGTAACACCCGCGATATATCCAACCACAGGTTTCGAAACATGTTTTCCTATATACTCCGCTGCCTCTTCTTCCGCGGTCCCTCCGATCTCCCCAACCATGATTATGCCTTCGGTTTCTGGGTCCTCTTGGAACAGCTCGATACAGTCTATAAAATTCATTCCGTGGATAGGATCTCCTCCTATCCCGACACATGTGCTTTGCCCAAGTCCTTCCGAAGTGGTTTGATGTACTGCCTCATAGGTGAGGGTTCCTGAGCGGGACACAATGCCAATTTTCCCTTTCATATGGATTGCTGCTGGCATAATTCCAATTTTACATTGCCCAGGAGTTATTATGCCCGGGCAATTAGGACCTATTAGCCTGATACTTTTATCTCGTCCGATGCTATCTTTAACTCTTAGCATATCTAGCACTGGTATCCCTTCGGTGATACAGGCAATGATTTTGATTCCAGCTTCTACGGCTTCTACGATAGCATCCGCGGCAAATGGGGGTGGCACGAAAATAATTGATGCATCAGCGCCTGTAGCTGCCACTCCATTCGCGACTGTATCGAAAATCGGCCTTTCTAAGTGAGTGTCTCCGCCACGATTTGGGGTCACGCCACCTACAATCTTTGTACCGTAGGCTATCGCTTGCTCTGCGTGAAACGTGCCTTGCTTTCCGGTAAAGCCTTGGACTAAAACCCTTGTGTCACTGTTTACTAAGATTGACATTATTTTATTTCTCCTACAGCAGTTACTGCTTTTGTGGCAGCATCTGCCAAATTTTCAGCGCTAATAATCGCCAGACCACTTGACGCCAACATTTGTTTTCCTTCGTTTACGTTGGTCCCTTCAAGCCTTACTATCACTGGAACTTCGACTCCAACTTCTTTTACCGCAGTGATAATTCCTTCTGCGATTAGATCACATCTAACGATTCCACCAAATATATTTACTAGTATAGCCTCGACTTTTTTATCAGACACTATGATTTTAAAAGCTTCTGCTACGCGTTCGGCTGTGGTGCCCCCACCCACGTCGAGAAAATTAGCTGGCTGCCCGCCAGTTAGCTTAATGATATCCATCGTAGCCATGGCTAGTCCTGCACCGTTGACCATACACGCAATATTTCCGTCGAGCGTTACGTAATTGAGATCAAACTCGGCGGCTTGTCGTTCTTTCAAATCCTCTTGCGACGGATCCCTCCATTTCGAAATGTCTTGTCGGTAAAGCGCGTTATCATCTAAGTTAATTTTCGCGTCGATCGCACACAGTGATTGATCTTCTAGGATCGCTAACGGATTTATTTCAACTAGGCTAAGATCTTTTTCTACGAATAGCTTATATAGACCACGTAAAATGACCTGAAGCCCTTTGATTTGTTCAGGATTCAGTCCCAAAGAAAATCCCATCTGACGACATTGGAAATCTTGAATGCCTAAGCCAGGTTCAACACTGAAAGTAATGATTTTTTCTGGCGTTTTCGCCGCTACTTCCTCAATATCCATTCCCCCAGCAAGGGAGCCCATAAACGTCACAAGACGCGTACCTCGGTCAACTACCGCACCGAGATAAAGCTCTTTCGCTATGTCAGCCGCAGCTGCTATCAGAACGCAGTTGACGGGCTGTCCGTCTGGCGCAGATTGAGTGGTGATGAGTTGTGACCCAATTAATTGATCCGTAGTTTCTCTAACTTCGTTGATGTCCTTTGTGAACTTTACCCCGCCAGCTTTGCCTCTTCCACCAGCGTGGACTTGAGCCTTTACCAGCCAAGCATCTCCCCCAAGATCGTTCGCAATTTTGAATGCTTCGGAACCATCATGGGCTATCATACCATCCTGAACTGGTATTCCGTATTCCGCAAATAGTTGCTTAGCCTGATACTCATGTAAGTTCATTTATATTATCTCCGTTTTTTTACTGGCTCGTTCGACATTAAATGGGCGTTGAAATTTGTAGGATCTTCCGCACTTGTATATTGCTAGATAAAAATGACAATATAGTATCTTTAGATATACGTAACAATATTATAAGTATGGCAATTTCGAGACAATATGTCATTTGAATTATTTTATTAGGGTGGGGCATTTTTAGGTAATTATAAATGGCAATTCGTTTGGTCCTCATAATTATATTTGTATTAAGTTGCGTCTTTCTGATCCAAAAATACAAGGCGATGCGGAGCCAAAAAAAAACTAGAAACATTACAGAGCCTAAGATACTCGCTTGTGCCGACTGTGGCGTATATATTCCGGAATCGGAGGCTATTAGACGTAATGGGCGGATATATTGCAGTAGTGGGCATGCGAAGAATCATGAAGTTTAAAATCAGGCGATTGACTGTCATTGAATCGATGCTCCTATTGGGCGCGAGCGCATTAGTGATCCATTTCTTTATTTTATACCTCTAGGCTGCTATTTACTCTCTGCTTTGACGCGGATAAAAGAACTACAAGTTGGCGGAAAATTTTCGGATTGGCGGCTACTATATTACCGGATTTCAAGTGAGTCTCCCCGCCTGTGGTATCTCCTACAAGGCCTCCAGACTCTTGGACTAGCAATGCGCCTGCTGCCACATCCCATTCTTTCAAACCATACTCCCAATAACCGTCTAGTCTTCCGCAAGCTACATACGCCAAGTCAAGGGCGGCCGATCCAGAGCGGCGAATATCAGCACCAAGCTCTAATATTCTTGAGAATCCATTTAGGTACTCATTTAAACGTGTTTTGTTTCTAACTGGAAAACCAGTTGCAACCAATGCTGATTCAAGTTCTTGGTTGGTGCTAACTCTTATTTTTTGTCCATTATTCTGGGCTCCTTCTCCTCGGGACGCAGTAAAGAGCTCATCTTTTAAAGGATCGTAAATTACTGCTTGATCTAGCCTGCCTTTTATACGTAACGCGATTGAAATAGCATAGTGAGGATATCCATGAATAAAATTAAGTGTGCCGTCGAGAGGGTCAATTACCCAGGTGTAGTCTGATATACCAGATACACCCGACTCTTCCGCTAAAATCGCATGGTTTGGGTATGCGTGAGATAAAGTTTCTATTATCGCTTCCTCAGCTTCCACGTCTATTTGCGTCACATAATCGCGGAGACCTTTTTGGCTGACACGCAGATCATATAGACGATTTTGTGCTCTAGATATTATTACGCCTGCTCGACGGGCTGCGCGAATCGCGATATTTAACATTGGATGCATAATTTGAAGCCACGTGAATAAAAATTTTATTTTACCTTATTTAGAAGGCATCATTATTAAAATACTTTTTAGGATCGGTTTTTGAGGAGTTTAGCATGCGATTAGAAGATTTAGAGATAATTTTAATCGAACCGAGTCATCCGGGTAATATTGGTGCGGCCGCTCGTGCCATGAAGGTTATGGGCTTGAGTAATTTAACTCTTGTTAACCCGGTGAGGTTCCCCGCTAAAGAAGCTAATGCACGAGCGGTAGGTGCCATTGATTTGCTAGAAAAAGCGAGAGTCTGTAAATCTTTGGAATTAGCAACCGAAGGCTTAGCCTATGTGTATGGGACGACTGCGCGGGCCCGGCAGATGGGCGCGCCGGTAGTCTCTCCTCGCGTTGCCGCAAGAGAAATAGTGGAAGGTAGAGGTCGTATCGCGGTCGTTTTTGGACGAGAGCAGGCGGGGTTGAAAAATAGCGAGTTAGATTTTTGTCAAAAATCAATCCGAATTCCGACTCAAGAACATTTTAAATCTCTGAACCTGGGACAAGCAGTTCAAATCGTGTCTTATGAACTAAGGATGGCCTATTTAGAGTTGGATGAAACTTCGGGAGAATCCCTGGATGCGGAACGTGACCAGTTAGTTTCTGCTGATCAAGTGTTGGGTATGAAAAAACATCTTTTGTCTGTAATGGAGCAAGTAGAATATTTTGACCCAAGCCAACCAAAGTTACTGGAACGCAGACTTGCGCGATTTATCAACGGCGCGGGAGTAAGGCGCAGCGAGTTACAGATAGCTCGAGGATTTTTAACTGCTATAGAAAATAAGCTTCCTAAGGAAAAATAGAGTTTTGGTATTTTACTTCCCCACTACCTAGCACTACTTCTCCTATTTCAAAAACTTTTTCTCCTAAGTCAGACAGCATATTCGAAATATTCTCGCTGTCGGATTTAGCTACTATCAAGACTAGTCCGATCCCGCAATTAAAAGTACTTAGCATTTCAGAGTTTTGGATCTTTCCATTATTTTTGAGCCACAAAAAAATGGGTTCAGGAGACCAGCTGTTTAAGTCTATACTGGCGTCGAGATTCCCCGGTAAAATCCGCGGTACATTTTTAGTAAGTCCGCCACCGGTGATATGCGCTATACCTTTAATATTTTTTGTTTTGATGACATCCAAGATAGGTTTTACGTATATTCTTGTGGGCCGCAATAGAGTATTTCCTATTGAGTCACCGTTGATTTTCTCTGTGAGCGGGGTATCAGTGTGTTCAAGAATTTTATGCACCAGTGAGTAGCCGTTTGAGTGAACTCCATTTGAGGCAAGTCCGAGAATTGTATCTCCCGCAGTAACGTGAACTGAGTCTATCAGTCTTCCTCTCTCGACGGCACCCACGCAGAATCCGGCCAAATCATAGTGTCCGGGAGAATACATGTTTGGCATTTCAGCTGTTTCACCTCCAAGAAGCGAGGCGCCCGCTAATTTACACCCTTCTACTATGCCATTAAGAATTGACTGACCGATTTCAAGGGACAGATTTCCTGTCGCAAAATAGTCTAAAAACCAAAGCGGTTCGGCACCTTGCACAATAATATCATTTGCACACATTGCGACAAGATCGATTCCTATCGTTTCGTGATGGTTCAGTTCAACTGCTAGTAGTAATTTGGTTCCTACACCGTCGGTTGCTGAGACTAAGATGGGGTCTTTGTAACCACTTTGCTTTAGATCGAAAAGCCCGCCAAACCCTCCAAGAGTTCCTAGGGAACCTGGTCGAGTAGTACTAGATGCAAGAGGGGTTATATTTGTTACAAATTTTTCGCCACGCTCTACATCTACACCTGCATCACTATACGAAAGGCTTGTGCTATTTTTTTTCATAATATTCTCGAGTATCTACTGGCGAATCTTCATTTCTTAACGTTATTTCTGCGCTTCAGTAACCATATAGTAGCGCGTTCAGCAAATTTTCGCTGCAGAAAAATCATATAATATATTGCGGTTAACTATTAGTCTTTTCACTATATAGATTGGATTTATTAGGTTACAGCGAATCAAACTTTTCTGTCAGTACATATTTTAGAGAGTATTTTTGGAGGCGCATAAATTGTATAATCTTTCTGAGACGCATTTTCAAGTCAAAACTAATTACGGGTTTAGGTGATGCATGTCGCGAGTTGATTTAGCTAATTCTGATAAATGGTTCTGGGGCATATGTACTGTTTGTTTTTTTGTGAGCGTGTATTTCACCTCGCCGGTTCTTACTCCGTTTTTACTGAGCTTGGTGTTAGCGTATTTAGCTGATCCCTTTGTAACTTGGCTGGAGGGTATGAAAATACCGCGAACGCTTGGTGTACTCATTTCTTTCGGTTTTTTAATTCTTGTTATCTTGTTCAGTCTTATGGTGGTCATACCAATTTTATGGAGTGAAATACGTGGGCTTCTTATGGCGATACCAAATGTAGTCGATATGGTACAGTCCGCTATTATTAAACCTATTGCGGCAAGCTTGAATCTAGAGTTTTCTGGTGTCAGTCGACATGTTATACGAGATACGCTCATATCTCATTGGAGAGAGATTGGCTCTGTCGCAAATTCAGTGGTGTCAGAATTGGGCCGCTCTAGTAAGCATATTTTGACCATGCTTGGATACGGATTACTAGTGCCAGTTGTAACTTTTTATTTACTTCGAGATTGGAAGAAACTGATTGAGAAGTTGGCACAGATGGTTCCCCAAGGACAAATTCATTTAGTTCAGTCGGTTGTAAAAGATATTGACAGTGTGTTGTCTGAGTTTCTAAGAGGACAGCTTTTGATCATGATATTACTAGGCCTTTTTTATGGTTTAGCTTTGAGGATTATTGGTCTGGAATACGCACTAATTGTTGGCTTCGTGGCAGGCATCGTTAGCTTTATCCCTTATTTTGGGCCAGCTGTGGGTATTTTATTAGCTAGCTTTATAGCTTTGGGACAGTTGGATCAGGTTTGGCTCTTTTTAGGCATTGTGATTGTTTTTGGGCTGGGCCAACTTTTAGAGTCAATTGTGCTATCTCCTGTTTTTATAGGAGATAAAATTGGGCTTCATCCTGTTTGGGTAATATTAGTAGTGATGGTTGGCGGACATCTCTTCGGTTTTGTCGGAATTCTAATGGCATTGCCGGTGGGTGCGATTGCGAGGGTGCTCTTGAGTTATTCTACTGAAAGATCTCGGTCTGAGTCGTCTTCTGCGAAATCTCTATAGTGATAAGCCTAGTATCTCAATTAACCCTCAATCTATTTAGCGCAGAACGTTTCGCGTTTGCAGATTTTATTGAGAGCGAGAATAAAGAGGCCGTCGTCACATTGGAAAATTGGTTAGAGAAAAATGAGCCTTTGTCTTTCTATATGTGGGGTAATCAGGGTACCGGGAAAACTCACCTACTGCAGGCTGCGGTTAGACAAATTAATCAATCGGGCTGTAGGGCGATTTATCTTCCGCTGCAGGAGGTGACGGAAGATATTCAGCGAGCTACTGAAGGGCTAGAAGCTATGGATCTAGTTGCCTTGGATGATATTGATTCTTTTTATGGGACTGAAGCTGAGAACGCTTTATTTAATCTTTATAACAGAACAAAGGAAAAAGGGGGTAAGATTTTGCTAGCTTCGCGTGTGAAGCCGGGCGGTGCGAAGTCATTGCTTCCTGATCTAGCGTCTCGATTGAACGCAGGTTTCGTATATAAGCTACAAGAATTAGATGAGGAGCAGAAAGCTCTGTTTTTAATCGATATGGCAGAATATAGAGGGTTGAAGCTCGAACGTTCGGTCGTGGATTTCATAATGCGGACCTTTAAACGCGATATGAACTCTTTGTGCGTCATTTTAAATTTACTGGATAGTGCGTCCCTTCAGTATGGGCGTGCTATAACAGTACCTTTTGCGAAAGAAATTCTTAATTCCCTTGAACAAGAAAGTTAATTTCAATTAGTGCTAAATAGCTAGTTTCTGTGCGATTTGTGCGAGCCTCCTGCCTTGCGTTCGAGCAATCAAACACTCGTGTTCGCTTAGCTCGCACTCATTCTTCGTCCCAGCTACGTGACTTGCTCCATATGGAGTACCCCCAGTTTTAGTTTCGCTCAAGGCTTGTTCGCTATAAGGAATTCCCATGGCAAGCATTCCATGGTGCAGAAGGGGAACTAGCATAGAAAGTAATGTCGACTCTTGCCCACCATGCAGAGTTGTGCTTGAGGTGAATACGGTCGCAGGTTTACCAATTAATTTTCCGGAGATCCAGATATCGGTTGTTGCTTCAAAGAAGGCTTTTAGCGGTGATGCTATTGTTCCGAAGCGAGTAGGCGATCCCAAGGCGAGCGCGTCACACTCTATTAAATCACTTTTTGTTGCATAAGGCGGCCCGTTTTCTGGAATAGAGTTACTGTTCTCTGTGAGCGATGGGACCGTCCTCATCGCTACGCTTACGCCAGATACCTCTGCCGCGCCCAAACGGATCTCTCTTGCTAAGAGTGCAGTTTTTCCGCCGCGGCTGTAGTAAAGGATCAATATCTTCAAAGTCATATAGACGCGTTGTTGAGGAAATTTATGAGTTTTGTTGTGGGTCTGCCGACTACTCCGACGTTCTCGTTGTAGACGATGGGCCTTTCAATCAGGTGCGGTTGAGTGGCTAGTATATTAATTACTTTATAATCATCAGAATTTTCGTCCAGTCCGCTTTCGACCCAAGCTAATTCTTTATGTCTGACGATTTCTATGGGGCGCATTTTCAATATATTTAATAGTTTAATTATTTCAATTTTGTTTAACGGTTTGTCAAGGTAATAGATTATCTCCACCTTAATTTCCCTCTCGCGCAAGACTTCTATGGCAGCGTTTGATTTAGAGCAGCTAGCATTATGTAAAATCTTTAAAGTCACGATTTTTTAGAGTTCCTTTAAGAAAGAGATAATATTATCGAAATCAATTTCTACCTTTTCGCTATTATGCCTAGATTTATACTCTACCTTTCCTGTTGCTAGACTTCGTTCTCCGATGACCAATATATGCGGAATTCCTATTAATTCTATGTTTGTCAGCATCGCCCCCATTCTGTCATCCTTATCATATAACAATGCTTCGATTCCGTTTTTTACGATACTTGCGTAAAGCGACCGTACTTTGTCAGATAGTTCTGGGGACTTGCGCATGTTTATAGGTGCTATTGCACAGAAAAATGGGGCAATTCTCTCTGGCCAAATTATACCTTTATCATCATGACTTTGCTCAATACTAGCTGCCACTATGCGGGATACTCCTAAGCCATAACACCCCATCGTCATTTCGACAGATTGGCCATTCTGATCAAGAACCTGAGCTTTCATTGCAGAGCTATACTTAGTTCCCAATTGAAAAATATGTCCGACTTCGATTCCTCGTTTTATTTCCAAGATTCCTTGCTTATCGGGGCTGATGTCTCCTACTACTACTTCTCGAAGATCACTAACTTGTGGTAAGTCCGCATCCCGATTCCAGTTGACTCCGGTTAAGTGATAGCCCGATTCGTTTGCGCCGCAAGTGAAGTCTTCCACAACCGCCGCGTCTTGGTCTGCAATGATTTCGCATTTAAGGCCTATCGGTCCTATAGAGCCAGATCCGCAGCCGATTAACTCATATATTTCTTCCTCCGACGCAAATTGTAGCGGATCTGCGACAGTAGTTAATTTTTGTGCTTTGATTTCGTTTAAATCATGATCTCCTCTCAACACAAGGGCAACTACCTTTCCATCTATACCCTTGACTATTAGAGTTTTAAGGCACTGCTTTTCGGGAATGTCGAGGAAAACACTTATATCTTGAATAGAGTGTTGGTTTGGAGTGGCAACTTTTAACATTTTAGCACTAGGGGCAGCGGCTATTTTTTTGGCTATAATAACGGGGGCCATTTCAACATTTGCTGCGTAGCTACTTTTGGAGCTGAACGCTATTCGGTCCTCACCAGAATCTGCTAATACATGGAATTCATGTGATTTTGAGCCTCCAATATTTCCAGTATCGGCAATAACGGCGCGATACTTAAGGCCAACTTTGTCGAAAATATTACAGTACGCTTCGTACATTTCATTATAGGTTTTTTCTAAACATTCAGTATCTATATGGAAGGAATAAGCATCCTTCATTAAAAATTCTCGAGCACGCATGATTCCGAAACGGGGTCTGATTTCGTCTCTAAACTTCGTCTGAATCTGGTAGAAAGCGCAAGGCAGTTGCTTATAGCTCTTGAGTTCACCACGCGCCAAAGATGTAATTATTTCTTCGTGAGTTGGTCCTAGGCAGAAGGGACGGTCATGCCTATCTTTTAGGCGTAATAGCTCAGGCCCATAGTCCATCCATCGACCTGATTCTTCCCATAGTTCTCCTGGTTGAACTCCCGGCATCAGCAGTTCTTGAACGCCTATAGCATCCATTTCCTCTCGAATAATAGATTCCACCTTACGAAGAACTCTAAGCCCTAGCGGTAACCAAGTATAGATACCGGAAGCTACTTGTCTCACAAGCCCAGCCCTTATCATTAATTTGTGACTAGTGACGTCAGCATCAGCCGGTGCTTCTTTTAAAGTGGGTATTAAAAAATTTGTTATTTTCATGTCTTAGTGCTACTTGCGATCGAGATTAATTATGATTCCAATGTGGCAATTCTGATTTCTACGGGTGATTACCAGCTTTCATTTATGTAATCGTCATATTTTTATATTTCATCTTAAAACGTACCATTATGCTTGACTATAGGGGATAATGTCATTAGGTTACCCGCTCCGAAGGATTTCCCCACGATGCATTGGCAGTATTCAACTAAATCCGGTAATTACGCATCGAAAAGTGGTCTAGGACTTGATATTGTAACTAATGTTTTTATAAATACCCTTGTAGGCGTGTTATTTTGGATGCGCTGGAAGTAACTTAAGTAGTTAAGGTGAGGTGAATTGAGTAATCAATTGCGAGGCGCAGAAATATTTGTCAAGGCGCTAGCTGACGAAGGCGTAGAGTTTTTGTTCGGATACCCTGGCGGGGCTGTCTTGCATCTTTATGACGAGATTTTCAAGCAAGATACGATAAAGCACGTGCTGGTCCGCCACGAACAAGGAGCCACTCATGCTGCTGACGGGTATGCGCGTGCCACAGGTAAACCAGGCGTAGTCTTAGTCACGTCTGGACCGGGGGCGACCAATGCAGTCACTGGTATAGCAACTGCTCATATGGATTCTATTCCGATGGTGGTATTTACTGGCCAGGTTTCAACCGCGTTAATAGGTAACGACGCTTTTCAAGAAGTGGACAGCGTGGGTATTACGCGACCTTGCGTGAAGCATAATTTCCTAGTCCAGCGCGTAGAAGACTTGGCGATTATTATCAAGAAAGCCTTTTTTGTTGCGTCTAGTGGAAGACCAGGGCCAGTTGTTGTAGATATACCGAAGGACGTTACAGCGGCACTAACAACATATGAATATCCCGAACGGGTTGAAATGCGATCCTACAAACCAACCACTCAAGGGCATGCGGGACAAATAAAGAGAGCGGCTGACCTATTACTTAGTGCTAAGAAGCCAATGATATACAGCGGTGGTGGCGCGATTATTGGGGAAGCCTCCCGTGAACTGACAGATTTTTCTAGAGTACTCGGTTATCCGGTCACAAATACGCTTATGGGATTGGGTGCGTATCCCGGCTCCGATCCTCAATTCGTAGGTATGCTAGGTATGCATGGGACCTATGAGGCTAACATGGCGATGCATCACTGTGATGTTTTGATTGCTATTGGCGCGAGGTTCGATGACCGTGTCACCGGCGACTTAGAGAAATTTTGTCCTGAGGCAAAAATCATTCATATTGATATCGATCCCGCTTCTATTGCCAAGAATGTATCTGTTGATGTGCCGATTGTAGGTGCGGTTTCTAGCGTATTGAAAGATTTGATCGAAGTCATTAAAGCTACAGGGCACAAGACTGTCGATCGCGATAGCGATGATTGGTGGCGCCAAATCGATAAATGGCGTGAGATTAAGTGTTTAGAGTATGATCGGGGTAGCGAACTTATAAAGCCGCAAGCGGTAATAGAGTCGCTTCATCGCGTCACTAACGGAGACGCTTATGTAACGTCTGATGTTGGGCAGCACCAAATGTGGGCGGCTCAGTATTATTCTTTTGATCGACCGCGGCGTTGGATTAATTCGGGTGGTCTCGGCACAATGGGTTTTGGTTTGCCATCCGCTATAGGAGTACAGCTGGCATTTCCTGATGCAACCGTGGCGTGTGTGACTGGCGAGGCAAGCTTCCAGATGTGTATACAGGAGCTGTCTACGTGTTTACAGTATAGACTCCCCATCAAGATAGTTAGCCTAAATAATCGTTACCTCGGGATGGTGCGACAATGGCAAGAGTTTTTCTACGAATCCAGATACTCGCATTCTTACAGTGATGCTCTACCAGATTTTGTGAAGCTAGCTGAGAGTTACGGACATATAGGAATGCGAATAGAGAGCCCTTCAGATGTTGATATGGCGCTTGATGAGGCCTTCGCGATGACAGATCGCCTTGTGGTGATGGATTTTATTACCGATCAGACAGAGAATGTTTACCCAATGATTGCTGCGGGGAAGGGGCAACACGAAATGCATCTGGCGCCGAACGATAGAGAGTTAGCGTGACAGAGCGACATACTATTTCGATCCTTTTGGAGAATGAAGCTGGTTCGCTCTCGCGGGTTTCCGGATTATTCTCTGCCCGAGCGTATAATATAGAGAGCCTTTCGGTGGCGCCCACGGAAGATCCCAGCGTCTCGAGAATGACAGTTGTCACCGAAGGTTCGCCCGCAATTATCGAGCAGATCACTAAACAGCTAAATAAGCTTGTTGACGTCATCAAACTGGTCGATCT
>CACEAA010000014.1 GCA_902557415.1 uncultured Pseudomonadota bacterium
TAGTGAGCTTGAGAGCCTATGCGATAAGTATGGTTCGTCGCACTTACACGAGATGTTAGCCGAATTAGATCCTAAATCGGCTAAAAGGATACATGAAAGCGATTCACATCGTTTGATACGCGCTATCGAAGTTTTTCGAGTAACAGGTGATACGATGTCTAGCTTGACGGCAAAAAATCATAAGAAAACGTCTGGAATTTTCCCCATGAAGTTTGTTCTTGGTAATCGAAACAGAGAGGCACTTGTTTTAGCTATCGCAAAGCGTTTCGATGATATGTTGGAGAGGGGCTTGATTAACGAGGTTAATAGATTGCTCACTAATACTAGCTCTGTCGGAGACAACCCGCTGTTAGGCAGCGTTGGTTATAAGCAAGTTTGTGAGTACCTAACGGATAAGATTAATTATATGGAAATGAAGCAGCAAGCTATCGTGGCAACATGTCAACTAGCCAAGAGGCAGAGAACCTGGTTTAGGAAGGAAATTGACGCGATATGGTGTGATAGTCAATCGGTTCAGTCTGATGCCGGGACAATGGTACAACTGATATGTGGGAATATTGAATCTAGGTAGACGTTTTTTAAGAGTTCTGGTGGCGACGTGGTTCTCACACTGAAGCGTTTGATTTTAATCAGAAGTAGTCGATTTTTTGGTCAAATAGGAATAACCTGTTCTGAAGCGTGCTAATAATTGGTTTGTTTCGAAAGCGATAACTGCAATTTTTGCTATCTGCATTAAGGACAGGAGGACACCATGAATAAAGTTCAGTTGCAAGAGCCTTATTTGAACGAGCTGAGGAAAGAGCGCATCCAAGTATCTGTTTATTTGGTAAATGGTATTAAGTTACAAGGACAAATAGAATCATTCGATTCGTTTGTTGTTTTATTAAAAGGGGCTGTGAATCAGATGGTCTACAAGCATGCGATATCGACAATAGTACCCACGCGTAATGTCAGAATTGATAGTGCAAACGTTGAAACCCTGATATAAGTTTTCGGTTTATGTGTTATCTGTGAGAGGTAGATTTAATAAATAGTCCCGCATCAATTGAAACCGCGTTACATCTTCACGTTATTTTTCAAAAGAGCCTTTCCACCGAAATTTACGAGTTCTCCGAGTTAGCGAGAGCCTGTGGAGTTCATGTGTCGAAAATTATAACCGCTCGTCGTGATTCGCCCGATTCGCGATATTTTGTTGGAGAAGGCAAAGCGATGGAAATAGCCTCGATCGTGAGCGATTCTGGTGTTGGTTTAGTTCTATGTAGTCAGGATCTATCACCTGTGCAGCAGCGTAATCTCGAAAAACTGCTGTGTGTCCGAGTAATCGATCGCACTGCGTTAATTTTAGATATCTTCGCGCAGCGAGCACGCTCTTTTGAAGGTAAGTTGCAGGTTGAGTTGGCGCAATTATCTCATCTGTCGAGCAGGTTAGTGCGAGGTTGGACCCATCTAGAGAGACAAAAAGGAGGGATCGGATTGCGAGGCCCTGGTGAGACCCAGCTTGAAACGGATCGGCGACTCATTGGTGCTCGAATCAAACAGATTAAGCTGCGTCTAGACAAGGTTAAGAAACGAAGGCATCAGAGTAGGCAGTCGCGACAAAAAGCAATGTTATCAACTGTCGCGATAGTGGGTTACACCAACGCGGGGAAGTCAACGTTGTTCAATGAAATGACTGGTAGTAATGTTTATTGTGAAGACCAGTTATTCGCTACCTTAGACACTGCGGTGGGCTCTTTGGCAGTTAATGGGGAGAATCCAATCCTTCTTACCGATACGGTAGGCTTCGTGCGTGATTTACCGCCAAACCTGATTGACGCATTTTCCGCGACATTAGACGAGACTAAGGAGGCGAACTTGCTGTTACATGTAATAGATGGGAGTGACGAAGAGCGTTTTTCCCGTATTGAGGAAGTAAACCGAGTATTGCGCACGATAGGTGCCTCTGACATTCCGGTGATCGAGGTGTATAACAAAATTGACAGGAGTACGAACTCTGAGCCTCGCTGTGAATGTGATGACTCCGGGCAGGTAAAGAAAGTCTGGATTTCGGCTAAAAATCGACTGGGTCTGAAGTTATTAATGGATTGTATTGCGAACCAGGTAAATGAAAAGAAGATGGTGAGAAATATTAAAGTTTCGGCTGGAGGCGGGAAACTAAGAGCCATACTTTGGGAATGGGGCGCTGTTTCTAGTGAGTGTGTCAACGACGAAGGCAGCTGGGTGCTGCAAATAGTATTGTCTGAAGCCCGATGGAACATTTTTAGACGTAATTCAGGATTCTCGAGCTCTGTTTCTGAATATGAGCATAGATCCATCGGGGACGATATTGAGTACAACTAGATATAAAAAGTGTTTTTTTCTTTTAACCATCGATTGAACAAGCATAAACACCACATTACAATCAACGTATAAAATCAGTGTGAATTAATAATCACTATAGCGAGTAGCAAAAAATGTCATGGAATGATTCTAACGGCGATAATGATCCTTGGAAGAATAAGGGAGGCAATCAAGGACCCCCTGATTTGGACGAGGTAGTTCGTCGAATGCAGCAAAAATTGAGTAGTTTTTTTGGCGGTAAGGACACCTCAGGTGCAAACAAGACGGGTCCAGAAGGTAGAGGGGGGCCTTTCGTCCTTATTGGTATACTACTGCTTGGATTGTTATCGTGGGAAATGGTTTATCGTATTGATCCAGCGGAAAGAGGCGTAGTAATGCGGTTCGGTAAATTTGTGTCTGTGTTACAACCTGGCCCGCATATACGATTCCCAAGACCAATTGAACAAGTAGTAAAAGTCAACGTAGAACGAATCCAGACGCTCACGTCGGATTCTGCGATGCTCACCGGCGATGAGAATATTGTAGATGTTGAAGTCGCAATTCAGTATCGAATTAAAGATGTAGAAAAATATTTATTTGCCATAGCAGATCCTGATGTCTCGGTGCGACGGGTAACGGAATCGGCTATCCGAGATATAATAGGCGGCAGTACGCTTTCGTTTGTTATCACCGAGGGACGAGCAGAGATTGCCACTGGAGCACAAACACTTATCCAAGAAATTTTAGATACCTATAGCTCTGGTGTGGAGGTAACTAGTGTGAATATGCAACCCGCAAAACCCCCAGAACAAGTTAAGGCTTCTTTTGACGATGCGATAAAAGCTCGTGAGGACGAGCAGCGTAAGATAAACGAGGCTGAGGCATATCGTAATGAAGTAGTGGAACGTTCTGCTGGTGAGGCTGCTAGGATTCGGCTAGATGCAGAAGGCTATCAAAAAAGTGTAATTTCGCAAGCCAAAGGTGAGGCTAGTAGATTTAGTCAATTATACAAAGAATACGAAAAAGCGCCTGATGTCACCAGAAATCGCTTATATCTTGAAGCGATGGAGCAAGTAATGTCTGATGCATCTAAAATCGTAATTGATAATGACGGTAGTTCCAGCCTCATGTACTTGCCGTTAGATAAATTGTTGGAAAAAAGTAGAGATGGGAAACAGAGTATGAGCCAGGATGTTGTGCCTTATAAGCCAGCCACTGAAGACTCTACACGAAACCAGCGCGATCCTCGCGCTAGAGGGATACGATAATGATTAAGCAAATTTCAGGAGCCATGTTGGTTTTATCATTAATCGCAGTCTATCTATGTACATTCCGCGTATACGAATACCAAGAAGCGATCCTTTTTCAGTTAGGTAAAATTCAGCGGTCGGACTATGAGCCCGGGCTGCATTTTAAGCTTCCGTTCGTGCAGAATGTGCGTACCTTCGATAAGCGATTGCAGACTCTCGACGCTGAACCTCAGAGGTTTTTAACTGGAGAGAAAAAAGACGTTATAGTCGATTCTTTTGCTCGGTGGAGAATCCATGATGTGGTGCAGTTTTATAAATCTAGTGATGGCGATCCCCGACGAGCAGGGTTACTCTTATATCAAAAGGTAAACGACGGTCTGAGGAGTGAATTTGGTAAACGCACTGTGCAAGAGGTTGTGTCCGGTGAGAGGGGTGCTATCATGAAGAGCGTAACTCGTATCGCAAATGAACGTGGTTTAGACTTAGGCATGGAAATTTTAGATGTACGGTTGAAGAGAATTGACCTGCCAACCGAGGTTAGTAGTAATGTTTACGAGCGTATGAGATCTGAACGATCACGTGTTGCTAGAGAATTTAGAGCTCGTGGTGATAAAGAATCTATAACCATCAGAGCTGATGCCGACCGGCAAAGGACAGTTATATCGGCTGAGGCTTATCGAGATGCTCAAAAATTACGTGGAGCGGGGGACGCAGCGGCGGCTGAAATTTATGCTGAGGCTTATAATGCGGACCCCGAGTTTTATAATTTTTATCGTAGCTTAGACGCCTACAAATCTAGCTTCAACAGTAAAAATGATATTTTGCTACTTAAGCCAGACTCTGAGTTTTTTAAGTATTTTGTGGCTCCAATTCAATAGTATCGTCGGGTAGATAGCGTGAGATAGTATGGTTTTGGGCAGGGGTATATATTCTGCGTTCTCATTGCTACTTGTCCTTGAGGATACCTTCTCCTTTCCCAGTTATCGCGACTGGCTTCACTCTGATTCTTGCGTCTTAAGGGGTAGATATTGTGAGTCAGCGGTAGTTGTAGAATATGTGGCGGGCTATTAATTTCTTACGGGGCGAGGTGGTAAAGTGAGTAAAGACAAGTATTGGTTGCTGCCCGAGGGCGTAGATGAAAGTTTACCGTATGAGGCTGCTGGTATAGAGAGTCTGAGACGATTGATGCTTGATAACTTCGCTAGATGGGGATATCAGTTGGTTATCCCACCGATAATAGAATACGTCGACTCACTTCTTGCTGGAGGAGCGGAGGACTTGGAGCTGCAAACTTTTAAGGTAGTTGATCGTGGTACAGGGAGATTGATTGGTCTCCGAGCAGATATGACACCGCAGTTAACCCGGATTGATACTCACAGAATGCCCACCAAATCGCCACAGAGATTTTGCTATAGTGGGCCGGTCGCGCACACGTTTTCTGAGAAGTTTGCCGGGTCAAGGAATCCGCTTCAGATCGGAGCCGAGCTTTTCGGCCACTCTGGGGTTGAAAGCGATGCTGAAATAATTACTCTATTAGTCAATAGTTTGTCGATCGCGAATATTCGTAGTTTAACTATAGAAGTAACTCATATTGGAATATTTAGGGGGATCTGCGCCGCCGCGTCGTTTACAGATGAATTTGAGGATCAGGTTCTGAAAGCGTTAGTAAAAAAAGATAGGACAAGTTTGATAGAAATGCTAGAAGGAGAAAGTGTCGACTCCTTGGTAATGGAAAGTCTATTAGCGTTGATAGATCTGAACGGGGATCTCGATATCATCAATGATGCCCGAGTGGCGTTTTCGAGCCTGCCAAAATCAGTGTCTGAGGCCATTGATGAACTGGCAGCGTTATGTGATCTTTTAAAACAGTTTGTCCCCCAAGTAGAGCTACATGTTGATTTAGCCGAACTGCGCGGATATCGATACCATAGTGGCATAATGTTTGCTGCGTATGTGCCAGAGATGGGTAGATCAATTGCGTGGGGAGGACGTTATGACGGAGTTCAAAAGGAATTGGGTCGCGATCGAGGTGCTACGGGCTTTAGCACTGATCTAAGGATCTTAGAGCAATTTCTAGAGAAAGATGAACGATTTGAAACTATTGTTATAGCCCCATGCGGTAATGATAAAAAGTTGCTGGCTGCGATGGATAGATATCGAAAGGAAGGATACATAGTCATACAGACATTACCCGGACAGAGTACTGACTGGGACCATGTGAACATTGAATTTAGACTAGTGAAAAAGAATGAAGAGTGGATCTTGGAAAATCTAAGTAAACTCTAGAGTTCATTAAGTTAGAAAATAAAAGGATAACCAGATTGGGAAAGTCAGTAATAGTTGTTGGGACGCAATGGGGAGATGAAGGAAAGGGGAAAGTAGTTGACTTACTTACCGACAAGGCTGACTTGGTTGTACGTTTTCAAGGTGGGCATAATGCGGGCCACACAGTTATAGTTAATGAAAATAAAACTGTATTACATCTAATCCCATCGGGCGTTTTGCGAAGTAATGTGAACTGTCTCATTGGCAATGGCGTTGTTGTTTCGCAGTCGGCTTTGCTAGAAGAAATCTTAATGTTGGAACAAAATGGGATACCTGTGCGGGAACGGATGCTTGTCAGTGAATCCTGCCCCCTTATCATGCCTTATCATGTCAGCCTCGATTTGGCTCGAGAGAAGAAAGCTAGAGGTCAAGCGATTGGTACGACGGGTCGCGGCATTGGCCCAGCATATGAAGATAAGGTAGCAAGGCGTGGCCTAAGAGTTGGAGACTTGCTCGATAGAAAGCGATTTTCTGAAAAACTAGAAATTGTGTTGGACTTTCACAATTTTGTGTTAGTGAATTATTTTGGAGAGGAGGCTCATGACTTCAACTTATTGTTGGACGAGCAAATGACCCTTGCGGAAGATATTATTCCCATGGTGTCTGATGTGAGCCAAGAAATCGGTGCGGGTATAGCTGACGGTAAGAACTTTTTATATGAAGGCGCACAAGGGACCCTTCTAGATGTTGACCACGGAACATATCCGTTCGTTACCTCGTCTAATACTACAGCTGGTTTTGCCGCTCCGGGTTCTGGTGTGGGACCGTGTGATTTCGACTATGTTTTGGGTATCACTAAAGCATATACGACACGAGTCGGATCAGGGCCGTTTCCAACCGAGTTATGCGATGAGATGGGAACACATTTAGCTTCCAAGGGGCATGAGTTTGGTGCGACTACTGGTCGGGCACGAAGATGTGGTTGGCTTGATGGAGTGGCGTTAAAAAGTGCGCGTCAGTTGAATAGTCTATCTGGTCTTTGCGTGACAAAACTTGATGTATTGGATGGTATAGAGGAGATCGGTTTGTGCACTGGGTATAGGTTAAATGGTCAGGAGACAGATTGCTTCCCTTTGGGGGCTGATCAACTAGATGCAGCCAGTCCGATTTATGAGTTTCATCCTGGGTGGAAGGAAGACACTTCTCATGTCAGGCATTGGGAAGAGCTGCCTAGTAATGCTATAAAGTATCTTGAGCGGTTATCTTCGGTAGCCGGGTGTGCTATTGATATTGTATCAACTGGCCCCGACAGGATGGAAACTATTGTATTGAAGCATCCGTTTGACTAAGCCGTTTTGAGTGCCATGTCTTTAGACCCGATCAAGATGGTACAGCAGTGGTTTGAGGAAGCGATTCACGCTGAACCGAGCACACCCGAAGCAATGTCTGTAGCAACGGTAGATCCTAAAACTGGGCGCCCATCGTTGAGGCTCGTTTTGTTGCGGGGAGTCGATGAATCTGGCTTTGTGTTTTATACGAATACTAAAAGTAGGAAAGGACGTGAGATAGAGCAGAATTCCCATGTGGCTCTCGCGTTGCATTGGAAATCGCTCGGGCGACAGCTGCGAGTCGAGGGTATAGCGTCCATGGTGTCCGATGACGAAGCCGACAAGTATTTTGCGTCGCGACACAGAGGCTCCCAAATTGGGGCGTGGGCTTCGGATCAATCTGCCATTCTTGAGAGCCGGCAAACATTGCTTAAAAACATTCAACAAGTTGAAGAAAAATTTAAAGATAAAGAAGTACAAAGACCTGCGTTTTGGTCAGGATATCGCGTAAAGCCACAAATAATCGAGTTTTGGGAAGATCGAGCGGATCGATTACACGTACGAAATTGCTATTCGCTCGATGGTGATATTTGGAGCAAAAAGCTCCTGTATCCGTGACGCTATCAAACCGTGTGCCGTGCAATATCGCTGATTATGCGCTCCAAATGGCGAATGGATCTGCACGATTCTACTCGGTCGCATGACGCAGTAAATTTGTTCATTTCCGAATCGCCGGTGTTCCAGAAGGTCCTAGGTTCAGGGTTGAGCCACATCACACTTTTTGATTTTAAGTGCATTCGTTTTAGCGCCAAATGACCCGGGTCTCCGTAATTTGATCGCCCATCCCCAAGAATCAGTACCGTTGTTTTACTGTCGATTTCATTTCCCACTAGCCGTTCTAATTCATGCAGTGCGCCACCGTAATCAGTAGAACCCATCCCCCATTGATTTATCGCTTCATTTAATGCGATTTCTATGGGCATTTCCTGAAACAGCGAAGTGATTTCACCCAACTGGTTAGAGAACGCGAAACTTCTCACTTTGGGAATAATTTCATGTACGCTATAAAGAAACATCAGCAGAAAGCGCGCGGTCTGGGCCACTGATCCAGATACGTCACATACCGCTATGACTTTCGGACGATCGATCTGAACTTTTTTCCAGATAGTATTAAAAAGGACCCCATCGAATTGTATGTTCTTTCTCATAGTTTGACGAACATCAAGGGCGCCCCGTTTAGCTTTGCGTCGCCTACGCGAATGTATGGATATAAGACGTTTAGACAGTTTTTTGACTAGCTCATGCATTGTCTTGAAATCTCTAGTCTCCACCCGCGCTAATGGTGTTTTCTCAAGAATTTCCTGTCGAAGATTCGCGCCTGAGTTTGCTGTGTAAAGTAATAAGTTTTTGTCAACTAATTCTAAAATATTTTCGAGAGCCTGGGTCTTTCGCAACTTTAAATATTTGTATTCGTCTTCTTCACCTGCTTGTGCTAAGTCATAAATTTTTCGTTCAAGTTCGTTGACACCCATGTGCTCTAGTATTCTCCGCGCGTAAATTCCTCTTTGTGTAAATATTCTTATATTTGACAACTGGACTTGCTGTGCGGCAATTGCAATATTTTCGGCTAATGCTTGCTGATCAGATTGTTCTAGTAACTCTAGGAGGCTAGATGGTTGCATTTTTTTTTGATCATTGTTATGTCGATTTTCATTTCCCGGAGTCGGTGCAGTATCTAAAGCATCTTGCGCCACTGACTCGGTTGTGTCCATACTAAAAAACAGGTCGAAGCAACTAGAATATGTTTCCTTATCATCCCGAGTTTTAGCTAAAACCAATGATAGAGAATCTTTTAAGAGCTGCCGATTAAACAAGCCGACATGGTTGAGAGTTTCAATAGCCTCCATAGTTTCTGCAGCTGAGATTCTTATGTTAGAAGCTCGTAGTGCTTTAATGAAGTTATAGATCATTGAGCTTACCTCAAATACTAGCGCACAACGCTACGAATCAAGGTGGGTATTTCGGATTCGATATACTCTATATCATCTTGAAATTTAAGCAGAACGTTTAGCGTAGAGCGAACAATATTACTTTCCAGATTATTTACATTGAGCAGTATTAGCGCCTTTGCCCAGTCTAGGGTCTCGCTAACAGCAGGAACCTTCTTAAGGTCCATCTCACGAATTTCTTGTACGAAGTTTACAATTTGTTTCTCTAGAGTCTCGTCCACATTAGGTATTCTGGACCTTACTATCTCTCGCTCAAGCTTACTATCGGGGAATGGGATGTAAAGGTGCAAGCATCGTCTTTTTAGGGCGTCACCTATTTCTCGCGTATTATTTGATGTAAGAAACACTATCGGTGGCACTGTACTTTTTACGGTACCTATTTCGGGAATAGAAATTTGATAATCTTGTAAGATTTCCAACAGAAACGCTTCGAATTCTAAATCAGATTTATCTATTTCGTCGATCAATAATACGGCACCTTGGTCGGCCCATAAAGCCTTCAAAAGCGGTCTTGGTTCTAAGAAGTCAGTGCTGAAAAAAGTATCGTCAAACTCATGGAGTTTTTCTACAGACTGCTTTAGTGATTCACTATCAGACGTTAATTCAGACAATTTTTCTTTTAGTACTTGGGTGTACAATAGTTGCTTACCATATTTCCATTCATACAGAGCCTTTGATTCGTCGAGCCCCTCGTAACACTGTAGCCGTATCATTGGCTTATTGAGTAGCAATGCAGTGGCTTTAGCTAACTCAGTTTTACCTACTCCTGGAGGACCTTCAACTAAAATGGGTTTCGATAATTTTTGTGCGAGATAGACCGCAGTCGAAATATTTTCACTGGCGATATAATCGTGTTTTTTTAGCGCTTCTTTAAGTACAGAGATGGCGTTGTCTGCGTTTGATGATTCTGTCATTTAAGTCCCTTTATTAATTTTTCGTCCCATGCAACTTCAACCAATTAGCTCTATTGCTTAGTTGTTGGATAATCTCTCCGGATAGTCCATTAATCTCCGTAAATTGCTCAAGTAATTCAGGATTGGGTCGACTAGCACTAGTGACAGATAGAAACTCTTTTAAAGTCGGCGCATTCTTTTCGCGGTGCATTAACTTGAGACGGTCAGTAGATGCTATCATTCCTTCCTCTAGAACGCGATAATACCAACCGCACAACCCCTGACTATGCATGAAAGTCGCTATGCCTCGGGAGCCGCATTTTACATCGATTTTCCAGCATGGTTTTCTCGGCTGACTTATTTGAACAATAGCGCTGCCAATACTAAAAGTATCGCTCAAACAAACGTCTTCCTCCAGTAACTTAAACGACGAGATATTTTCTCCAATAGAGCCTGGAATTAATAATTCCACTGAACTCGGGAACGTGTCGCATAATTTCTGATAATGATCTGCGGGAAAGTGATGGAGGGCTTTTTCTCGCCCTCCATGCAGTACTGTATCTCCGATGAAGTCACCTTCAATACCATCGCAAGTAATCTTTAATGGCTGATCAGTTTTTATTTTATTTATCCCACTCGCCCTCTGTTGTTCGCCTATATAGGAACGAAAACCCCGATAAACTGCCGCCACTTGAATCTGCAAAGTAAAAGTTCTCTTAATGTTATAATAATGATTTAGCAATTAATGGTTTGCTGACATTAGATTAACCTATTTGAAAATGAGAGTGTAGCGATGAAAGTGAAGGCGATTCTTTGGGATTTCGGTGGAGTAATTACAACCTCACCATTTGATTCCTTTAACCAGTATGAACGGGAGAACGGTCTGCCAATCGACTTCATTCGCAGTATCAATGCCGTAAACCATAAGGACAATGCGTGGGCCCTATTAGAATCGAATCAAATTAGTGAGAACGAGTTTGATACATTATTTCTTGACGAAAGCAGTCGGGCGGGCCACAGTATTAAAGGCTCGGATATATTGCCGTTAATTAGTCAAACATCGGTTCGCAAAAAAATGATAAATGTGTTGAGGCAGTGTAAGCAGCACTTCAAAAACGTTTGTCTTACAAATAACATGCGCACAGGCTCGGGACTGGCAATGTCTTCTAATAGCGAGCATGAAAAAGATGTGGCCGAAGTTGCTAGCCTGTTTGATATAGTCATCGAATCTAGTAAAGAAGGTATTCGCAAGCCTGACCCGGCAATTTATCGACTAGCCTGTGATAAAATCAACGTCCATCCTGATTCTATAGTCTATCTTGATGATCTAGGAATAAACTTAAAGCCAGCTCGAAAGATGGGCATGACAACTATAAAAGTACTTAGCGAAGCTCAAGCGATTAAAGATCTAGAGAAAGCAACTGGCTTAACATTTATATAGGAATGGTAACTACTTTGGGAGGTTTTTAGTGCTGATTTTTAGGCAACTTTTCGACGAAGATTCGTCGACCTACACCTATCTGCTAGGTGATGATATCACAGGAGCCGCGGTTCTAATTGATCCCGTGTTCGAGCAAGTAGGTCGTGATACCGCTCTATTAAGAGAATTATCACTGTCGCTTAAATGTGTTTTGGATACGCACTGTCATGCTGACCATATAACCGCTGCGTGGTTATTACGCGAGAAATTGTCTTGTGATATTGCCGTGTCTCATAAGTCAGGAGTGACTGGGGCGACAGTATATTTTGTCGATAACGATGTTCTCTCTTTTGGTAATCACTCCTTAAAAGTCTTGCTCACCCCTGGACATACCGAAGGATGCGCAACTTTTGTGCTAGACGATATGTCGAGGGCGTTTACAGGAGATACTATTTTAATCAGAGGATGTGGTCGTACTGATTTCCAAGGAGGTAATCCGTCTGTTTTATATCGATCGGTTCATCAAAAAATATTTACGTTACCCCCAACGACCATCCTATATCCCGGACACGACTACAGAGGCTTAAGTAGTACTAGTGTTGCTGAGGAAAAAAATTACAATCCCAGACTGGGAGGTGAAGTTAGCGAGGAAGATTTTTCAGAGTTTATGAAGAATCTAGGATTAGCTTATCCTGAACGGATAGACGTTGCAGTGCCGGCTAATTTATTGTGCGGGAAACCGCCTGAGGCAGTTGATGTTCAAGGTCTTGATGGCACCTGGGCACCTTTGCGTTACACTTTTGCAGGTTTCTGGGAAATCGAAGCGAAGTGGCTGCAACAAAATCTGGGAAGCGTGCAAATTATAGACGTCAGAGATGCTGCTGAGTTCGATGGACCGCTTGGTCATATCGAAGGCGCGGTGCTTCTTCCGCTTGACCGTCTTGAGCGAGAAATACAATGCTTATCAACAGAGGTTCCAATCATATTAGTGTGTCGTTCTGGTAGCAGGTCCGCCAGAGCAACTTTAATGCTTCGTGATCTCGGTTTCAATCAGGTAGCTAACCTAGCAGGTGGGATGTTACGATGGCATGCCCTAACCAACTGGAGTGATTGGAGTATCTGACGCTCACGAGCGAGAGGACTCCGGCGGATTGTATTCATTATAATTCGAGAATTTTTTGTGAGCTTCGATTCATATGGTTCAACTTTACCGATGATCGTAATTCGAGGATTCCAGAGTAACCGAATTTTATCTAAGATAGTTCCCGTAAAGTGCCTCTTATTTCTAATCTAACTAAAGGAGAAAAGCATGAAAATTGACACTTTGATGGCGCCCGCAGCTCCTACTGTGCTAGGTAAACAGGCAGCTCAATTAGAGGCTCAAGGCTTCGATTGTATATGGACTTTTGAGGCGATGAGCGATCCTTTCTTGCCATTAGCTCATGCCGCTGCCGCGACTTCAAAAATTGAGATCGGAACGAATATTGCAGTTGCCTTCGCTCGCTCACCATTTTCGATGGCTCAGATTTCGTGGGATTTACAGCGTGATTCAAGAGGAAGGTTACATTTAGGATTGGGGACTCAAGTACGTGCGCACGTGGAACGGAGATTTTCTGCAGAATTTGATCATCCTGCAGCTAGAATTGTTGATTATATCAAGTGCTTGAGAGCAATATGGGACTGCTTTCAAAACGACAACAAGCCAAGTTATGACGGTCGATTTTATAAATTCAAGTTGATGAATCCGTTTTTCAATCCGGGCCCGCTAGAATACCCTTCGATTCCTGTATATCTAGCTGGAGTAAATGCGCGAATGTGTCGCGCGGCAGGTGAGGTGGCGGATGGCTTTCATGTTCACCCGATGCATTCTCCAGGTTATGTGCGTGATATCATTAAACCTTCCATAGCTGAAGGCGCGAAATTGGCAGGTCGGGATCCTTCTAATGTAGCGTTATACGCTCCAGTTTTTACGATTACTGGAGATACTCAGGCGCAGTTTGATGAGATGGAGCGCACTGTTCGAGGACAGATCTCTTTTTATGGATCAACGCCGAGTTACAGTGCTGTTCTGGAGTACCACGGGTATCCTGATTTAGGACATCGGCTAAATACGTTAATGAGAGAAGGCAAAGTTAAGGAGATGGCCGCGGCGATTCCAGATGCTCTCTTAGAACAGATCTCGGTAATTGGTGAACCTAGTGAGATCGGCACCATCATACGTACAAGGTCAGAAGGCCTTTTAGATAGAGTCTCTCTTTACTCAAGTATGGGATCGGACGGTCACTTCTCAAAATGGTCAGAATTAATAAGCGCCATCCATGCTTAAGGCATAGATCCTATTAGTTTTGAGCTATTACTGGCCGTCGTCGTAAACAGCTGTGCGTTTGTCTAAAAAGGCGTTTATACCTTCTTCAAACAAACCGGCGCTCGCACATAGGATTTGTCCACGGTCTTCGAACGCGATGGCAGCCTCTAAGCTATTGGCGTCTATAGATAAATTTAGTCCCTCCTTGGTTAATCGTAAACCCATCGGCGAAGTCGCTAGCATCTCTTGAGCGATAGCCTCACCTTCATCGAGAAGCTTTTCCTTCGGCAGGACCGCTGAAACTAAGCCGAGTTGTAGGGCCCTTTGTGGTTCGATAAATCTACCTGTCATCATGAGTTCCGCCGCGACAGATTGACCAACCGACCGAGGCAAGAAATAGCTAATGCCAACATCACAGCCGGTTAGCCCCACTTTCACCATAGCTACATTAATTTTAGTATTATCGGCGATAATTCTTATGTCAGAGGCGAGGGCAAATGCTAGTCCACCGCCGGTGGTAGCCCCGTGTGCAAGACATATGATTGGCTGAGGGCATCGACGCATCCTAGCGTATACTTCACTAACCTGTTTTTGGAATCGAAGCCCAACGATTGGACCCTTGCTGACCCCGTCGGCCGATTTGAGGTCATAGCCGGCACAGAAAGAACGGCCTTCTCCTCGTAGTATAATGATTCGGGTCTCGTGTTGGAATTGAAGTTGCCCGAAGTAATCTTGTAATTCATCACACATTTGAGGGGTAATAGTATTTAAATGGTCAGGTCGATTTAATGAGAGATAGTCTATCTGTTTCTTTTTTTCAATTATAATTGTTTCGTAGTTCATCACTTTTCCCTTTGCGCCGATAGGCTAAGTTGTTTAGTTTATCCCGTATACTCCGTAATTATTTCAGGATTAGATTACTGAATATTATCAGCAAGTTTTAATATTTAATGATATTTTTCACTAAGATCCTGTCTAATATTCTAGGATCTAAATCCTCGACAGAGCAATAAATTACCACTAAAAGGAATAGATTATGACAAGAGATAGGTTCGATTTGACTGGTAAAGTAGCCCTAGTCGCGGGTGCTAGCCGAGGGATAGGGAGTGAGATCGCAGTAGCCCTTGGAGAATATGGAGCTCATGTTATAGCGCTTAGCAGGGGCGAGGGTGGATGTGACGAAACCCTCGAGAGAATAAGTGCTGTCGGCGGTGAAGGCGAAGCAAAGGTCTGTCATATTGGAAAAATGGAGCAAATAGAGGCTATTTATCAATATATAGACCGAACTCATGGTAAATTAGATATTTTGGTGAATAATGCCGCCTCAAACCCGTATTATGGACACATCTTAGATACAGATTTGGGCTCATTTAAAAAGACTTTAGAAGTTAATCTTCAGGGATATTTTTTTATGTCAGTGTACGCGGGTCGTAGGATGCGAGAAGCGAATGCGGGCGCTATCTTAAATGTTGCTTCAATTAACGGAGTCTCCCCTGGTGACAAGCAAGGTGTTTATTCTATGACAAAGGCGGGTATTATAAATATGACCAAAGCTTTTGCACGAGAGTGCGGTGGTCTGGGTATTAGAGTCAATTCCTTGATTCCCGGTCTTACGCGAACGCGCTTTGCGCAAGCGCTGCATGACGACGACGATTTTATGGCAATGCAAATTCCTAATACTCCACTCGCAAGGGGGGGAGAGCCCAGTGAGATGGCAGCTGCCGCATTGTACTTACTGTCGGATGCCGCGAGCTACACTACGGGCGCATCTATAGTAGTTGATGGCGGATATTTGGCATAATGACACATACAGCATGGTAAACTTAGATTGCTTTTGTGATGCTTGAGAACGAAAAATTTTGAATTAGGAGATGGTCTAGCATGAGCTTATTGTTAAACTCTCGCGATGTGGAATTCATTTTATATGAGCTGCTTGGAACTGAAGACTTAGTAAGTTCCGACCGGTTTTCTGATTACGATGTTGCTACTTTCAATGCGGTTATTGAAGCGGCTAAAACACTCGCGGAAGAAAAATTTGCGCCTTTTGCAGCTAAATTAGACGCTAATGAACCCACTTTTGATGGGAAAACTGTTCATATGATTTCGGAAGTTCAGGAGGCACTAGATGCTTATGTAGATGGAGGATTCATGGGGATGGCGGCTGACTCTAAGTACGGTGGGATGCAGTTGCCTTGGGTTGTTTCTCAGGCGGCCGGTGCTTATGTTGCGGCCGCAGACGTTTCCGCTAACGCATATCCGTTTTTAACTCATGCCGCTATAAATTTGTTAGCAATGTTTGCCTCTGACGAGCAAAAAGAAAAATATTTGCTGCCATTAGTGGCCGGTCGTTTTTTTGGATCGATGTGTTTGTCTGAGCCTCAGGCAGGTTCTTCTCTATCAGATATTAAAGTGAAAGCTGAAAAGACGGATAATGATTTTTACACCATATCTGGTACAAAAATGTGGATCTCCGCAGGAGAGCACGAACTATCCGAAAACATTGTGCATTTAGTCTTGGCAAAGATACCAGGAGGAGGTAGTGGAGTTCACGGCATATCATTATTTATAGTTCCAAAATATCGAATTAACGATGATGGCTCTTTAGGCGAAAGAAATAATGTAGATCTAGCGGGTTTAAATCATAAGATGGGCTTCAGAGGAACAACAAATACGGTACTAAACTTTGGTGAGAGCGGTGAGTGTCGGGGATTTCTTGTAGGAGAGGAGCACCGAGGATTGTTCTACATGTTTTATATGATGAACGAGGCTCGGATCGGTGTGGGAATGACCGCAACTGTATTAGGTTACACTGGGTATTTACATTCGTTACAGTACGCCCGAGATCGCTTGCAAGGCAGATCGATTGCTCAAAAAGATGCCAGTACCCCACAAGTGCCTATTATCGAGCACGCTGATATCAAGCGACTATTGTTACTTCAAAAAGTGGCTGCTGAGGGATCGTTAGCTTTAGTTCTCTACTGCGCTCGTATTCTCGATTCTCTGAGCGTATGTGAAGATAAATCAGAGCGAGGACGGTTGGAATTATTATTAGATATTTTGACTCCGATTGCTAAGTCATGGCCATCAGAGTTTTGTTTGGAGGCAAATAAACACGCCATTCAAATTTTAGGAGGCTATGGATATACTAGGGATTTTCCTCTTGAACGATTTTATCGTGACAACAGACTTAACCCAATTCACGAGGGTACACATGGGATACAGGGACTAGATCTTTTAGCAAGAAAAGTTTCAATGCGTCAGGGCGCTGCTATGGACATATTGCTGTCTGAGTACGAAGAGGTAATTGAGCGAGGTCATCAGCAGAGTGAATTGAGCGAACCGATACTGGCGTTTGAGCAGGCCGTTGGGGAACTTAGAGACACAACACATGTGTTAGTCAGAGAAATGCAAGTTGGGAAGGTTGCTGAATCCACCGCTAACGCTGGCGTTTATTTAGATGCGTTTGGTCACCTAGTGATTGGTTGGATCTGGTTAAAGCAGGCGCTAGTGGCATTAGAGGCTTCGTCTAGTGCCGTTGGAGAGGACACAGAGTTTTATGAAGGTAAAATCAACGCGTGTAATTTTTTCTTTCGTTACGAAATACCTAAAGCTGTAACGCAGTTGCAATTATTGAAGCAAGTCGATACTACCTGCTTAGACACCAAAAACAGTTGGTTTTAAAAACTTAGCTTTCAAATTATAGAGGTTAAAAAATGAGTCAAACACAGTCAATTAGTACGTACGAGGAAGCTCTTGCCGATTTTAATTGGGAGCCTCCCGAGAAATATAATTTTGCGAGGGACGTGATTGATCGCTGGGCGGCATCCGATGCTAATAAATTAGCAATCAAATGGGTGGATGATGAAGGAAGTAAAAAAAATGTTACGTTTTTAGAACTTAGTTCTCGGTCGCGAAAGCTTTGTAATGCTTTGGCCGACGTGGGTGTGAAGAGGGGTGATACTGTCGTGCTGATGCTTGGCCGCAATATCGAATGGTGGGAAATACTCACAGCTTGTATTCGTATGGGCGTGATTTGCTCGCCCGGGACGACTCAACTTTCTCCAAAGGACATTTCGTATCGAATGAATGCGGCCCAGGCAGTTTGCTTTATAACTGATAGCGAGAATGCATCTAAGCTTGAAGAAGTGTCTTCGGATTGTGTGACGATGAAAGCATCTATTTTGGTGGGTGGCGAAAGGGAAGGTTGGCTATCTTACGCAAACATAGTCGACTCGCAAAATGATGTTTTCGAGTGCGCGGATACGCTATTTGATGAAGACGCCCTATGTTATTTCACCTCGGGGACTACTGGTTACCCAAAAATGACAATTCACTGCCATGGATATGGTATGGCTCACAAGATTACGGGCAAATATTGGCTAGATCTTGGACCTGACGATTTGCACTGGAATATTAGTGACACTGGCTGGGCTAAGGCAGCGTATTCAAGTTATTTCGGCCCGTGGAATCAGGGGGCTGCTTTGTTTGTGCATCATTCCGCGGTATTCGATCCGATTAAAAGTTTAGACCTATTGGCGGAGTACCCTATCACCACAATGTGTGGTGCGCCTACAATTTATCGGATGTTAGTTCTTCAAGACTTATCTGGCTATACTTTCCCCAAACTGCGACATTGCGTGGGTGCAGGGGAACCCTTGAACCCAGAGGTCATTGAAACTTGGCAAAAGGCCACCGGTATTATCGTTCGAGATGGCTACGGTCAAACTGAGACTGTCCTCGTCTGTGGGAATTTCCCTTTCTCCGAGCCTCGATTCGGCTCAATGGGGAGGCCAATGCCCGGCATGGAGATGGCGATAATAGACGATAAAGGAGTCCCTTTGCCGCCAGAAACTGAGGGAGATATAGCGATTAAAGTCTCCCCAAAGCGTGCGCCAGGTTTGTTTGTAGAATATCGGGGTGATGAAGACCGCTTTGAGGCGTGCTTTGTCGGAGACTGGTACATAACTGGCGATAGGGGGTATGTCGATTTAGATGGTTATTATTGGTTTGTCAGCCGTGCTGATGATGTTATTTTATCGGCGGGTTACCGAATTGGGCCTTTCGAGGTCGAGAGTGCTTTAATAGAACATTCGGCGGTCGCTGAGTCAGCGGTGGTAGCCAGTCCGGACGAAACTCGTGGTGCGGTCGTCAAAGCCTTTGTAGTCTTGGTCCCCGGCGTCGAAGGTTCGGCAACGCTCGCCGAAGAACTCAAAGAGCATGTAAAAAATGTGACCGCACCATACAAGTACCCCAGAAAAATTGAATTTGTCGAAAGTCTTCCGAAAACGGTGAGTGGTAAAATCAGGCGTATTGAGTTACGAGATAGAGAGAATGGTGCAGGTTAGGCGCTAAATCCAATTTCATTTCGCGCACGGATCCCACAATTAATTAGGGTGACTGTATCTTGGTAAAACAACAGAACTCGGTGAGTGAGCAAATCTACCGGGTAACGCTACTTATGGTAGTGCTAAATTCTATTGGTACGGCCATGATGCTGACGGGCGTGAATGTAGCGTTGCCAAGTATTGCGCGAGAACTGAAAATTGATGCGGTTGTCCTCACCTGGATCCCAATGAGTTATCTCATGGCAGTGACTGCATGTGTTCTGTCGTTTGGAAGACTAGCTGACATGTATGGGCGAAAGAAAATATATCTGGCCGGGACAGCTGGCGTGATATTGACATCAATCGCAACCGCACTGTCGGATACCGCAACCACGATGATTATTGGTAGACTGGCTCAAGGAGTTTGCGCAGCCATGCTCTATGCTACCAATGTAGCCGTGATATCCTCGGTAGTAGCTCCAGCAAAAAGAGGGGCCGCAATAGGATATACCGTGTCCGCGATTTATTTAGGTTTGGCACTTGGTCCGTTCATATCCGGCTGGCTAGTGGAGTATTTTAGTTGGCGCTGGACTTTCCTTATGCATGTTCCCTTGGCTTTAGTTGTTCTATACATTGGTATTTATAGAATCGACAGGGACTGGACCGCAGAAGACTTGGGTGATTTCGATAAGGTAGGCGCTCTAGTTTATGGAATAGCCATCATACTTTTAATGTTAGGGTTGTCTAGATTTGAAAACGTGATTGATGTGACCCTCATTTGTGTTGGTTTGGTGGGTCTTGTGTTCTTTTTTAAATATGAACAGCGACATCCACACCCAGTTTTTGACGTAAGTCTTTTTTATACCAATACCTTATTTACGCTGGCTTGTGTCGCTTCTCTTGTAATGTACACAACAACCTTTGGTAATGTCGTGCTCGTAAGTCTTTACCTTCAGTACATAAAGGACATATCACCTTCGACTGTAGGGGTACTTCTTGTATGTCAGCCTGTCGTTATGACGGCAGTAGCGCCTATCGCAGGCCGACTATCAGATAAATTTGGTTCCAGACTGCTTGCTCTATTTGGTATGGGGATCACCGGTATAAGTCATGTGGTATTGTCTTTTGTGGATGTCCAAAGTTCAGTTTATCTTGTGATAGTTTGCCTGATTTTAAATGGGATAGGCTTTGGATTATTCTCGTCGCCAAATGCGAACGCTATGATGGGTGCAGTTGGAGTGGCGGACTATGGTAGAGCGGGCAGTGCGATCGCTGTTATGAGAGTAGTCGGTCAAATGGCTAGCATGGCAGTCGTCACTCTAGTATTTGGTATTTTTGTGGGCCCTCGCACACTGGATATTGCCGTATTTCCTGAGCTGAATTTGGCGATCAGAGTATGCTTTGCCTTTGGCGCTTGCCTTTGCCTTGTCTTTATTGTTTTTTCGCTTTTTCAGCTTCGTCGACGATCTGTCTAATAGTCGAAATGGAAGATTCACCCCATAGAAGAGCCGGCTTATCTTTATATCTTCCCGCCATTTTAATGGGGATCCCTGGCCAAGCATTATTCGTCCTTTTACCACTGTACGTTATCGATATTGGTGGAACCCCGGCCGCGGCGGCAGCGGTTATTGGTTGGCGCGGATTTGGGATGTTGATTATGGGGCTGCCCGCGGGGTGGATGGCATCCTATCTGGGATACAGAAGTACAATGCTTATTGCGAGCGGGACTATTCTGTTGGCATTCATTCTATACGGTTTAAGCACAAATCTATTGACTTTATATGGCATCGCTTTTTTACATGGCTGTGGGAGCAGTACTTTTCTCTTAGGCCGTATGACTTGTATCACGTCGGTATTCGAGGCTAATGAGCGGGGACGTGTTATTGCAGTGATTGCAGGTAGTTTAAGATTATCTACCTTACTAGGCCCTTTACTTGGGGGCGTATTGGTGAATCAGTTTGATTTTTCATTGGCATTTGTAGCTTGCACGGGGATGATGACTTTAGGGTTATTGTTTACTTATATGTATACGCAGGAAAGGCGAACTATTTCTGAGGTATTGCGAATATCGGCAGTACCAGAGTTTATACGAACGCACAAATTGATTTTTTATACGGCTGGAAGTGCTGCCGTCGCTTTCATGTTCTTGCGAGCGGCTCGTACTATTTTGATTCCATTGATTGGCGTGCATTTGTCACTCGACCCCGTCACTATAGGTTTTGTTGTGTCTATGTCGGCATTAGTCGATTTGTTGTTTGTTTATCCTACCGGAGTGATGATGGATAGATGGGGGCTCCGAATTACTGCGGTGCCAAGTGCTATGTTGTTTGCAGTATCACTAGGCTTCATTTCATTTTCGAATTCTTATGAAAGTCTAATTTTTTACGCAATTTTGGCGGGTGTTGCTAACGGACTTTCCACAGGGATCGTGATGACTTTAGCTGCTGATAATGCGCCAGAGGATAGGCGAGGAGAGTTTCTCGGTTTTTGGCGTGTTTTGACTGACTTGGGCAATGTATCAGGACCGGCCCTCATTAGTGGAATACTTTTTATTGGTTCTCTACAGTTTGCGAGTATAGTTGTTGGAATAATTGGATTGGCAGGTAGCATCTGTGTCCACCGAGCGGTGGACACAGAACTTAAAGAGGATATTTGAGTCAATGTTTCAGAAAGCTTGGTTAGATCACGTCGTTTTGAGGGTAAAGGACGTGAATCGAATTAGTGAATTTTACCAGGATGTATTCGATGCAAGTGTTGAACGCGAACTCGATATTGGTCTCCATCAGCTAAGGGTCGGTAGTGTGTTGATAGACCTTGTCGCCTTGGATAGCGAGTTGGGAAAAAAAGGAGGACTCGCGCCTATCGGTGGAAAAAATCTTGATCATTTTTGTATCCGTGTTGAGCCCTTTGACTACAGTGCTATAAGAAAGCGTTTGGATAAAGTTGGGGTGATATGCAGCGACGTAAGAGAGCTTTATGGCGCCGACGGATATGGTCCCTCTGTGTACCTTCATGATCCGGAAGGAAACATGATAGAAATAAAGGGTTCCCCGGTCAGGAAATTAGAAGGATAAGATTAAAGCTCAGGATCGTTTGATATTTATTCGACCCCAAGAAAAAAACAGTTTTTGGGCAGGTGCAGATAGTCCGCTCAGGCGCTTTGCTAAAGTTTCCATTATCATTTTTTGTACTAACATCATTTCTAACTTTTCTGATTGGTCTAATCGCACCCAACGAATATCTTCTAACTCACCATCTCCTAGAATATTGCCATGCATTTGTTCAAAGTTTACCGAGAAGAAGCGTGCATGAAATCGTATAGGCTGAATTGGCGGCGTAATGGCCCTGCCCAGATAATCCAGTAATTTTAAATTAGGTGATAGCCCAAGTTGTTTAAAGTGCTGCCAGGTATTGTTCTCTACGGCGTTCAATTGACCTTTTTCTCCGAGGGTTAGACCTACTTCTTCGAATGCTTCGCGTACCGCGCACATAGCTAAACCATTCGCTTTGCGATGGGAGTTTCCAACAGCCATCATTCGGGTATATTGAGTTTTAAGTTTTTTCTTTGGTTCGACGACGTAGTCATCTCGTTCAACTATTCCTCCCGGAAAAACATATACTCCAGGCTTAAACTTCGCCTTGTTTCCTCTCCTACCCATTAGCACCTGATATTGGTTACGATACTTACGAAATATTACTAGACTTGCGGCGTTTCGTGGCCTTACCGGACCCGACTTTTTTGTGGACATGCTCTTTTATACCTATTACTTGCAGATTATGAGAAATCGGTATATTTCTCCATCCTGGTTGGTACTTGATAGTGTATGACCAGATGCCTTACAAAAAGCTTTAAAATCGTCAAGTGAGTTAGGATCAGTAGCTATTACTTCCAAACTTTGGCCTGCAGTCATAGTGTTGAGAATTTTTTTGGTTTTTAAGATAGGCAAGGGACAATTTAGTCCTACGGCGTCAAGGGATAAATCACTCATTTTCTTAAAATCCTCCCGCATACGGTTGACGTAAGCACCGCTAGACTCCCTGCCTGCCGGTTGCTATGCCTTCAGGGTGCAAACTATCATAGGCACTATCTCTTGTGTACATTCGGGAGAACCACGCATTAATATTAAGCAAAGAATTATCCATGTTCTGGCCAACGCCTTCTCCGAAATCAAGAGCACAAAACAATATGATATCGGCCAAACTTAGCTCATCACCGCACACGAAGATCTTACGATGCATCAGATCATTTAGCCAGACCAGTTTCTCTGAAACAATTTCCGCAAGTCCCGGTGCGGCTTCTGGAAGGCAGTGTATGCGCTCCCTAAAAAGTTCCAACCCAACGGAGTATCTAAAACTATTATAGAGATTCTCAGTGATATTCAGTTCTATTCTTCTTTGCCACATTCGATGCGCCGCTTTTTCTAGCGGTGTCGTACCGATTAAAGGTTTCTCAGGATAAAGATCTTCTAAGTATTCACATATAGCAACTGTCTCAGAGATACAGACGCCATCATCCAAAATAAGGACCGGTAATTGACCCGCTGGGTTCAACTCAAGATAGGCCGACTCTCTATTACTTCCATTAAGAATGTCGATTTCTTCAAAAGGCAGTTTGATGCCTTTTTCAATTAAAAACATCCTAACAATCCTAGGATTTGGCCCTGGTGAATTTAACAATTTCATTTTTTGGTAAATAATCCGGTTAAGTTTAGCCTACGGACTCTTCTCCTCTGATTTTTCTGAGCCAGCGTTTTACGTTTCGTGTATGAGTCCCAAGGTAAGAGTTTTCGCGAAAAAATTTATCGTAGAAACCAGTTTCGAGTCTATGGGCTTGAGTATAATAACGTATGAAAATACTCGGCACGGTGCCAGGGAACTTACCGTATGTATCATATATATATTCAGAAGTTTCGACTACAGCATCAATAAGTTCTTCGCTAGGCATTGATACTTGTTGCTTGATTTCCTGATTGTCTTGAAATGGCCCGGCAGTATTTGGGTTATATCCGCCATTTGCACCAAATTTAAGATCGAGGAAGGACTCTACGGCTGCCCTCATATTTTTATAGAACGGCGGAGAATAAGCTTGATACAAACCTTCAATACCTAATGGGTTAGGCACTCCCCACCCATCCTTTTTTTCAAAGCTGAAACCTAGACCTGGAACCCCCTTGGCTGCGTAGGCACCCATCATAGTGAATGGATTAATACCAGAGTAAAACCAACCACCTAGCCCAAGAGGTTGTAGGGCTAGGGACATATTGTGACCCATAACTCCCATCTCGACAGCGCTAGTGGTTAATACGTATTGTTCGAGGTACGACAGTGGATACTTCTTCTGCAGATCGATGAGCCCACTTTGAGCAAACTTTTGTAAAGCACCTGCTGGTCTGCCATTTGCATCGTCAAAAATTGTATAACCCGAACCAACTGCTATAAAAAGTAAACCGAGCAGTTGTTCCGACACATTACCGACTGGAATGAAGAGCGTGGAGCCTTCAGTATTGCCATTCCAGAAATTGTGAGCGCTATAGTGTGGCGCTACTCGTGGTGGGTTGATTCTTTGATCAGACAATTTCCGGGTATGGTTCCTAACTACATGTACTAGTGACTCGGCGGAGTTAAGCTTTGTATCACGCCAATTGCCCTCGTTAATCGCATCACGAGTGCTGACATAGTAAGTTCCGTCATCTTGAGTAAAGAATAAATCCGAGTTTCCAATACCAGCGGCTGAGGGTGTGGTACGACCTGTGTAGCGAGCAGAGTAGTTACATAAACCTTCCTGAGGAGTAGTGTGAGGAATTCCATGATGCCATCCCGAGGCGCCCAAGCCCGCTGCTAATATGACGGAACGCTCAAAATCATCTATGGGAGTGGGGGGTAGATTCGATTTGTATTGAAGAGGCCCGTGAGGTATTTCCATTCCCCAGCCGAATCGCCTCGAGCGCCTGTTGAAGAGAGCTTTGAAAAGGGGGAAATCATTTATTTCCTTGAGCATTTCCGACCATTCATTCGCCGCACTATTTGTCGTTAATTGGCTAGTGCTTTCGTGTGCCGCAATATTTTTCCCTAGTGCGAGGGCCGCCAGCCCTGACAAATACATAAATGCTCTGCGGGTGACACCAGTTTTCTGATTCTTCATATACGTATTCCGCTGTTGGTTGCTATAATACTTGCTTACTATACTACTGCTAACAGTAACTGCGACCAAGTCAATAATTTGGATGCTGGACGCTACACTTTCGATAAGCAATTGGCTGATGCTTGTTCCCAGTGGGCTTTGCGGCCAAATTGGTTTGTGAGCAGCAATTGACAATTCTATAAGGAGAATGTTTTGGATTCAGTTTATCGCAATACCTTTAAAGACATGATGAATGATGTTGTGGATTATGGAAGTTGCTGTGAATGTGGCGCCTGTGTGGTTGCCTGCCCTCATAATGTAATTGAATACATAGATGGTAAACCAAAGCAAACGGCCAAAGAGTCGGCGGCTTTTGATTTTTGTGGTGTGAGTGAGGGAGCTGGTTGTGATGTATGCGCAACCGTGTGTCCTCGCTTGTGGCCTCGTGAGCAACATCTGAAGCAGTCAGTTTTTGGGGTGCACTCGGATTATGAAGATATTTTTGGTGTGTTCAAACGTATTTTTGTGGCTAAAACTAAGCGGCCGGAATTAGCTGCAGTGGGGCAAGATGGTGGCGTGGTCACTGGCTTATTATCTTGGGCTCTTGGAGCTAATGAAATTGATGGGGCTGTTGTTTCTGCTGTAAGTGAAGATGATGAGCCTTGTTTTCCTTCTCCAAAAGTTGTCACTAGTCAAAATGAAGTTATTTCCAGTGCAGGTAGTTGGTATACCTATTGTGCGAATAACCGCGCGCTGCCTGAGGTCGCAGAGCGCGATTTGAAAAAAGTAGCTTTCGTGGGCGTGCCTTGTCAAATTACGCCGATCCGTAAAATGGAAGCTATGGATCCAGCATTTTTGGTTGGACCTAAAAAGAAGCCTAAAATAATAGGAAGACAACGGGAGTTCTTGCGAGGGTATGCTGATCGAGTTTCGTTTAGTGTAGGTTTGTTCTGCACGGAAGTTTTTCGACCAGAGTTGATGACTGAGAAAATTGAACAAGAGATGTCGATTCCTTTGAGCGAAGTGAGTAAGTTTAATGTGAAGGGCGAGGTTCTGATCTATAAGACGAATGGTGACGTTGCGACGATTCCTTTAGAAGAGGCCATGCGAGATTATCAGCGTCCGGAATGTGCACATTGTGGGGATTTTTCGGCTGAGATGGCGGACATCGCGTGCGGTGGAGTGGGAACTGATAATGCGACGATCGTGGTTATTCGGACCGAAAAAGGCGAGGAAATTTGGAAAGAATATGAAAAGTCCGGATTGGTAGAGGTTGAACCTATTGTTAACAATAAGCGCGCATGGAATATTTTACTTCGTTTAGCTCGGCGGCAGCGAGAAAGAGTGCCGAGTGGACCTGACCGAGCGGGGACTGGTGAGCAGGTGATACAGTATGACCAAGGCGAGGCGAGGCTTGATATGCAAATAGTTTTGCGTGAGGCAATTAGTGACCGAGAGGTTTTGGGCGAGCGATTAAAAGCGGCTTACCGAGAAGAAGATTCGAATAAAAAACCGATTATTTATATGGCCGGTCAAGAGATCCCTAACGATCCTGGCACACTATTAGCTAATGGGAAGAGAAAATTGCCTCCTCCGTTAGGAATAGAGGAGGGAGGGAGCTCCCCTCTCTGATCGGTAGTGACTTTATCGCCGATTTTTAAAAGCTAAAAAGGGACTCGGAATTTGCTTAATTTCTGCCACTATTTCAGAAGGAAGTGTCGCCGGTTTCTCATAACTTTGACTTGCCTGAATAGTGTCTACTAAGCCACTAAAGCGCTTTTTTATCTCATCTACGACAAATTCGTGTCTACCGATAGCTGCACATTCGTGTAACAAGTCATCAGGAATATTCTCAGCGAGTTTATCCCACTTACCCTCTTTTGTGAGGCGATTTAGCTTGGGCCCTAGTTCGCCGTGCCCAGAATGTTCAAGTACGGGCCAGTAAGCCGGAGTGGACGCATAGAAACCAATACGATAGCGAACCCATTCTGTCATTTCGTCAACTTCGCGATCATTTGCGCCTGTTATTATAAACCCCCCTCCCGAGATCTCGAAGTTCTCTCTTTTCATGCCTGACTTTTTGAACCCCTTTTCTAGTTGGGGTAAGACGCACTTCTCGATATAGGCTCTAGTACAGAAGGGATGGAGCTGGACGCCATCGGCGACTTCTCCTGCTAAGGAAAGCATTTTAGGACCGACTGCTGCCAATGTAACTGGGGTTGTCCTGTGATTAGATTTTTCAGGTACGAAATTAGGCGGCATGAGGGAAAATTGGTAGTGTGTCCCAGAGAACTCTAGCGGGCAACCGGTTTGCCAGGTAGCCCAGATGGCCCTCAGACTATTAACGTATTCTCTTAATCGAGGAACTGGGGGCTTCCATGGCACACTAAAACGCTTTTCATTGTGAGCTTTTATCTGAGGTCCGAGTCCAAGGATGAAGCGCCCCTTGGAGATATTAGTTAAGTCCCAGGCAATTTGTGCAGCAGACATGGGGGACCTTAAAAAAGCGATCGCTACACCAGTAGACAGCTCCAATACGTTTGTGTCCGCGGCGCAGATAGCTAGCGGGAGAAACGGGTCGTGTCGATTTTCGAAGGTCGTAATGCCGGAGTAGCCGTTCGACTCGATGTCTTGAGCCGTTGAGCCAGCCTTTTGCAGATCATTTTGATCGACAGTATTAAAAATTTTCATGAAAATGCTCTTCAGTATCTTTACAAATAATGTTTTTTTATATGGTTATTATGGCAAGATGTACTGCATCTAATCAATCGTGGGGGTGAGGAGAGTGTTTAGTTTCAGATTACGTTCAGGTACATCGTTAGTTATGTTTTTGATAAGCGTGATAGGTATGGGAGTGACTTTCGCGCACGGAGGAGGTGACCCCGCTGACGAGCGACCTATATGGACATGGACACCTGAACAGATTATTGAAGAAGTCACTCGCGTTAGGGCCGGTGAAGATTTATTGCCAAAATCCTGGCCTGAGAATAAACGTGTTGCGGTGAGCTTTTCTTTTGATGTTGATACTGAACCAGTCTGGATGGGTTTTCAGGAGCAATCTAGCCCGTCCTATATGTCTAGAGGCGAATATGGCGCGCGGAGAGGTATGCCTCGCGTTATGGATCTTTTAGATAAACATAAGATACCTGCGTCATTTTTTATTCCTGCGATGACCATGGAGCTTCATCCGCAGATAATTCCTATGATTCAAAAAAACCCGCGCAATGAGATTGGGTTCCACTCATACGTACATGAAAATCCGATGCGTCTTACTCCGAGCGAAGAAAGAAATATATATGCGCAGGCAATGAGCATTTTTGTAAAACATGTGGGTAAAAAGCCTACCGGTTTTCGCTCCGCCGCCTGGGATCTTAATAAATCTACCGTGGCGATAGTAAAAGAAATGGGTTTTGTATATGAGAGCAGTATGATGGCTGATGATAATCCTTATGCCCTTATCTCAGAGGGTGAAGATACAGGACTTATCGAACTGCCTGTTGAGTGGATTCTCGATGATTGGCCTTTGTTTCAAATATCTTGGCCGAGTAAGCATGTGGCGTTGCGAAATGCGGAAGATGTGTACTCCATTTGGAAAGATGAATTTGATGTAGCCTATGAAGAGGGTGGAATGTATATCTTGACGATGCATCCTCAGGTGATCGGTCACCGATACAGGATTGCGATGTTGGATAAATTGATTACTCATATGAAGAGTAAACCTGGGGTGTGGTTTGCTACACACGAAGAAATAGCTTTTTATGTTAAAGAACAGGCTGGTCGTTAGTTTGCAAACCGTCGTACATTATTTTGATTATAAAAGTCCCTATGCTTATTTGGCGCAAGAAGGTACTTTCAATATTGCTAAGCGCGATGATGTCAAAATGGTTTGGGTGCCTTATGGTCTTAAAATAGGTAAATACCTTGGAGAGGCTGCCTTAGACGATGCCGGTGAAGATATGATTAAAACTCGAAACGATCACCAATGGCGGCGCGTTAGGTATTCTTACATGGATTGTAGGCGTGAAGCGAATAAGAAAGGTCTTACGTTATTGGGTCCTAAGAAAATTTTTGATAGTTCGCTTTCTCATATGGCGTTTCTTTTTCTATTAAAAAATGCGAATCCTGAGAGATTTCATCGGTCAATTTTTAAGCAATTTTGGGAACGTAAGCTAAATATAGAGAGTTATGAGGAGATTACGAAGCTCATGCTGGAACTCGGATATAAAACTGAAGGGTTTGAATCCTATGTAAAAAGTGAGGGCAAGAAAAAATATTTAAAAATTCAAGCTGAAGCAGAGCGTGAGGGAATTTTTGGCGTTCCCTCGTGGAGGATAAATGGCGAATTATTTTGGGGCGCGGAGCATTTAGACTCTATAAATGAGATACTTGATACGATAGAATTATCGCGCAAACGCGGTACTTAAGTATGGTCGTGTGATTGTGTTTTCTCCAAACAAATAAGTTGTAGGTATGTCGTTTTCTTCGTACTATCGCGCAGTAAGTTAATGTTGGGAGGCTTAGGCGTATTAAGGTGACTAACGTTTGTAGAACGCTTGCATTATAAACTCTAAGAATTTAGTCGTCGCTACTCATTTTGAAAATCCAAGTTGATGGACACGAGAGGAGCGCTCCTTTTTTTGTATAGTATTTCTATTTGTTTAGATTACGAATTTATTTGATGTGAGAAATAAAATGGAAAATTTTTCTAGACCGAAACTTGAAGACTGTCGAGGGCCGACAAAAATCATTGACTCAAATAATAGTCTGATAACTAAGTTCTTGGAAAATAATTTAAATGGCGAGACGTCTATTGAACATGCGGTATCGTTATATTACGCAGTCCGCGATAAAGTTCGTTACGACGCCTATGGTATTGATTTGTCGCCAGAGGGACTTAGCGCTAGTAGAGCATTAGAGTTAAATCACGGTTGGTGTGTGAGTAAAGCTGTTTTGTTGGCTGCGCTTTGTAGGGCGTGTAATATTCCGGCAGCCCTCGGGTATGCCGATGTAAAGAACCACCTATCTACTCAGCGTCTGCGAGACAGCATGGGGACCGACGTGTTTTATTGGCATGGGTATACCGCGATTTGGTTGAATAATGAGTGGATTAAAGCAACGCCCGCATTTAATATTGAACTTTGTGAAAAATTTCGTATCAAGCCCCTGGAATTCGATGGTACCGAGGACTCGATTTATCATCCGTTTGACTTAGATGGCAGGAAGCATATGGACTATTTAGCCTACAAGGGGGAATTTTCTGACGTGCCTTTAGAACGGATCAGAGCAGATTTTTCTAAGTTTTACCCTAAGCTAGCGATGCTTAAGCACGGCAGAGACTTCGATAGTGAAGTGGATGCTGAGGTTGCTGATTGATCTAATAAGCAATTCTCATTGGGTCGCGTTTGGGAAAAATAGTTGTCTGTCATTTAATTTATATGAGCCGATCAAAGTCTGACCATCCTTGCCTGTCATCCACTTGATGAATTCCATCGCTAACTCTTTTTTTACGTGCGCATGACGCGCAGGATTAACTAGTATCAGACTGTATTGATTATTGAGAAGCCGGTCTCCGCTAAACACGATTTTATGTGAACGTTTGTTTTTATAGGCAAGCCATGTGGCACTATCGGTCAAGGTATAGGCATTTAATTCGACGGCGGTGTTTATCGCAGTGCCCATTCCTCCTCCAATATCCAGGTACCAGTCCGCATTAGATGTGTTGATACCGAACTCATTCCAAAGTGCTATTTCACGTTTGTGAGTTCCACTGAGATCGCCCCGCGAGATCCAGCGCTTTCGTTTTTCCACTATTAATGTGAATACTTCGGAGATCTTCGAAAGCTGACCCAATTCTTCATCGTTTGCGGGACCTACGATCAAGAATTCATTATACATCACGGGATACCGCTTTACGCCAAAACCAGCTTGAATAAAAT